>NZ_JATABF010000064.1:0-17517 GCF_036533715.1 Vibrio sp. M260121
GTGAGGCTTTTTTTTGCACAAAACATTTGCAATCGCAAACCTGTCCGCCCCTACAATAATAAGAGTTATCAATTGACAATTGATGAGAGAAGCATGGTGGACATAAATCGAAACAAGTACTACGGCATGATCCATAAAGGTGTGCAGGCGCTATTAAAAGACCGCATGGGCTTTTGTGATGATGACGAGTATCGCAATTATCTTGGCATTACTGTTGGTAAAACGTCCTGCAAAGAGATGACCGACGAAGAACTGATGGATTTGGTTAAAGGGTTGCGTGATGAAGGCTATCTGACCTTCAATAAGCAACCGGGTGGTCAAGGTGAAGGCAATCGTCCGACGAACGCGCAGTGGGCAAAGCTTGCTGCTTTAGCAAAGGATAAAGGCTGGAGTGGCTTGAATGATGCTCGGCTTGATGCGTTCGTTGAGCGCACTGCTGGTGTAAAGAAAACGCGCTGGCTGACTCGTACCAAAATCAGTGAAGTCATTCTCGGCTTGGAGCGTTGGTTAGGAGGTCGCCATGGCTAATCATTTTTCATCTCGATATCGAGTATTGGAAGTTCGTTCTCAACATGATCTTGAAATGTTGTTAGAGCGCATGTGGCCAACTAAGGCCGTACCAGCGCATGAGCTGTTTGAGCGTCTGCAGCTTTCCCCTTTCGATGAATCTATTATTAAAAGTGACTTAGGCTTTCCGCGCAGCTGGTACACACCGAAAGAACTGGCGGCGTATTTTTGGAAAAGGAGTAATTACTATGCTAGCGAACAAAGAGATATCTGTTGCGAAGATGACTGACGTGCTCAACGTCGGCTCAACGAAGCGTAATGGATTAATCCGAGACCTAAGCTTCTTTGCCTTTCGATTGAATACCTGGTTTGTCTTTGTGGAGGACTTAGGTGGCGAAGCGGAAAAGAAGAATGAGCAACTCGCTCTGTTTTAAAGACAATAAAAAGGCGCTTTAAATTATCTTTAAAGCGCCTTTTTTTGTGCCTGTTATTTTTTCGTGGTGTTCTCGCATGGCACGCCGAGTTTCACACCATCACCACCGTCACCTGCCGCATTGCATCCTGAGTTGTGACTGCGGTTGTCTGTTTTAATGTACGTGAGGATGTTGGTGCAGCCGCCGAGGCACATGCATAGAACGATGGCCATCACGACTTTTTTGATCATAGTTAGTCTCCATTATCTTTAGGTTGTTCGCAGTGGGTTGTGTTGTCATTGATACGAACCGATACACCCACTGAGGTATCGGCTTCCACTTTGAGTGGACAAGTGTCGTCACCGTAGCTCACGTTGTAACTGGTGATGGCAGTTGCGCAGCCAGTGAGGTTTAGCATTGCCAATGCAAGGGTGAATAAAATCAGTGCTTTTTTCATAGTCCGTAGATCTCTTTTTCAAATGCAGTCCAAGTGGATGAGCCACAAATACCGTCAGGGTTAAGTTCATGTTGTTGCTGGAAGTGAATAAGTGCGGTCTGCGTTGCATTGCCAAATTTGCCATCCGGGTTGAGTCCAAGCCCCAACTGCAGCTCTCGAACATCATCCCCAGTGCTGCCACGTTGAATCACCGAGCGCTCGATGTCAGTACCGATGGCTAGATACAAGGCCGTCTCAAACGCAATGGCATAAGCGGCAATCTGTTCGGCTTTATCTTTACCGTTGATGATGGCTCTTGCCCCCTGGTAATCAAACGAACCGTCAAGCTGCAGGTAGTCGCTTAGCTTCTTACCTGTAAACCAACCAGCCATCATGCCGCTAATCGCAATCTGCGCGGCATAAAATGGATTTAGTGCTAGCTCTGGCGCGTTCACAAAATCAATCACACCCTGTTGCCAGTTTCGGCTGTATACCACCGCTTTGGCTTTGGCGTAGTTCGCAAGCCAAGTTAACTGCACATAGCCTCTGCCGTAGTAGGTTTGACCTGTGTTAGGGTCTGGTTCACCGTATGAGTGGCCTTGTCCTTTACCCCATTCCTCAATGGGTTTCATGGTGCGGCCTGTTTCGTGGTAAGTCGTGGCGAGCACGTAAGCCAGGTATTGAAGAGGTACGGTCATACCAAGCATCACGAACATTGCATGCACAAACATAAAGCCAAGAACACAGGCACGTTGTGCGCTGTTCATTTGCCCTTCAAAAAGCGTGGCGTTCGTTCGACCTAGCATCGCTTTGGTGTTGATGTGTGGGGTGGTTCGCCCCTGGATAAGTCGTTGCGCTTTTTCAATGTTCGCTTTGGCGGTATCGAGCAGCGCGTTAGCTTGTTGTGTTTGCATAAAGTTCCCCATTATTGGAAGTTGTTCGAGCTAAGCTCATCAATGACGGTGTGCGTGACACTGGTCAATGTGATGTTGGCGCGCTCTTGTTTACTGATGGATTTTTTCTTATCGATGACATTGCCATCGCTGTCGGTAATGGTGACAGCGGCGTAGTACACGCCTTCGATGTTCTTGCAGATGGTTTCAAGGTCTTGCACGACGATGTCTTTGCCATGAGTAGTGCGCCATTTAAGTAGCTCGTCATTCACCAATTTAGTCGCCGTATCAACGATGGTTTTACCCAGTGCGGCATAGTCATTGAATACCTGCAACGCGATAGTGGCGGTGCCATCGACGCCACCAGGCGCGACAACGGTCACTCGATCCCCTTGTGGTACGCGAGTCTTACCAGAGCACTGTGCGTAAATCGCATCAATGATGGGCTGCTCTGGCAAAGAGCCATCAAGCAAGATAGCGCTGATGCTGATGTCATTTGGTTCTGGAGTCCAAATGGAAACTGAGCCAATAGCTGAGCTGGCAGACAGAGCAAAGTATTCATACGCATCATAAGGGCCGCAGGAAGACCACCCTGATGGTGCAAGCCAAATGCGGTAAGCATAACGGTCATCGTCTTCTTCTTGTGCACCACCTTGGCTTGTGGTCACGTTGGTCGCGCTTTCCACTTCAGCGATACTGGTATCCACGATGGTAGAGATTTGGCCAGCAATGAATCCGTTACCGCTTTCACCTGGTGTTTGGCATTCAAAGTTGGCCAGTAAATTGGCATCGCCAGCATCAACGATGTAATCCGTCATGCACTCGAAAATCGTTTCATCATCGACGGCTTTGACTTGGTATCCCATAGGAATAACAAGCCCAGCGTGACCTGCCGTAAACGTGAGTTCGATAACCGTACTGGCAGCAGACTCGCCAAGGCGTTCGCCAGCGCCCACTAAAGCTCCGAGATGTTCAAGACGATCACCTTTAGCAAATGCCAATAAGTTCTGTTTTGACTCGTAGTTGATCTCATCAACCACTTCGTTTTTGCTATAAGCAATGGCTTCAAGATGAACAGTCTCAGGATCGTTTACGGTTGGGTAATAGCCCGTCTTTTTAAAGTAACGCTCTTTCAGACTTGCCAAGTCGCCTTCAAAATCAGGCGTAACCAAGCTTGGTTCTGGTAGCGTTGGAAATCGGTTGGTACTCATGCGCGTCTCTGTATGGTTACGGTGGAGGTCCAGCCACTACTGGTGAGCGATGTGCTTACTGCTGTTGGCTTCCACTTGTCTGGCAACTTGCCTGCGTTCGTTAAGTTAATCGTGTCCGCAGTGGTCACTGTGGCGTTCACTAGCGTCAGTCTGCCAGTGGCCATTTGCTTGCTTTTACCTGAGCCTGTCGCGACATAGTTGTCGGCATAGCTCTTGGCTTCCTCCATGGAAGTCACCCCATCGGGAGTCAATCTCTTTATCTTTGCACCATCACTGGTATTGCCAGTTTTGTATTCACCTGCCGTGTTGTTAATTACGTCATAGAACTGAACGATGATGCCATCACTTTTAGTGCGGTCTGATACTGGGAACGAACCATTAACAACGATGTCTCGATTGCGGATATCGAGCGTTAACGTGCTGGTATTAAGCTCACCGACAACAAGTTGATTTCCTTTAAACGCCATCGGAATGCTGTTCTCATCAGCCAAGCGCCCCATCATGGCCATCTTGCTTTCGTCTCGTTGTTGCACTCGGGTGTAAGCGACATCGCGCGCATTAGGGGCAATGAGTATCGAGACGCCTACTTCTTTGGCGATGTCTTCAGCTAATGTGACAAAGCTGGTCTGCTCATACACCTCACACGTTTCATTGTCGATTTTACCGCGGGTGGCAGGCTTGGCGTTCGCACCGACGCTGACCTTGTCGGGGTTCAAGCTAAACCTGATCTCATCAATGGTGAACTTGCCCCACATCCACGCGTTGCGCTTACCATCGTCATCAAACCAACCAATACCACATTCAAGCGTGTCGCCTTTTTCAGGGAACCAAGCATCGTAGAAGCGGCCATCATGATTGACGAGCGTCATCGAGACGGTATCAGTGCCGACCTTCTTACTGTCGAGTACATCGGTGTAGGTCAGCGCGCTCACGTAGTCCGACAGCTCTTGGCTAATTTCTTTGCCAGCCCACTTCACGATGGCAAATGGCTTGATCAAGCTTCCAGCTATTCTGCCCATGGTGGCTTCTCCGTGGTGTCTTCAATGACCGTGCTCACTTCAAGTGCAGGAACAGTGATGACCTCCCCCCCATCAAACTCAAAGTTATCCATGTCACTTGCCAGTGTTCGGTTCGCTTCACGCAGTGTCATGACCAATGCCTCGTTAACACTGCTGTAAGCGCGATAACAAAGTTGATCCCAACGTTCACCACGCTGGGCATATAACGTCGTGGTGCTCATGGTTTATCTTTCACTTCCACTAGTTCACATTGGTACGTCATGCTGACGACACTGCCACTGGGTGTGGTCTTCATGCCTGTCAGCGTACGACTGCGAATGGTGAACTTGCCTTTGATGTCATCACCAATCACGACGGCGCGAGGTACTTGGTTATCTGCCATGGCATCCAGCGTCTTAACACTTGCTGTGATGTCACAAAACTTATTGCTGAACTGCATCGTCAGTGAGCAAGTGCGTTCGTTCTCGCCTTGCGCCTGATGTCTTGGATAACCGTTCACCACTTGCTGAGCGGTCACGCGCCAAGTACGACGGTCTTGAAATTGACTGGGACTCAAACGCCCCTTAAAGGTCAAATCACCAAAACCACCCCAAGCGGCGTATTGCGCTTCTTGACTCATGTTTCCTCCTCTGGCGGCACAACCACTTCTTCGTTAAGCAGTTCGTTGTAAAAGCGAACTTCTCTTAATGTTGGCGAATAAAAATCGCGGTGGACCGTGAGCACCATGGTTAAGCTCCAGTCTTCACGATAAGTAAAGGGGCCATCAAAGGGATCGAAATCCGCCGCTTCTTTGTCCCCTGTGAATCCACTTTGGATAAATTTGGCGTTGGTGATTTCCGCATCGCCAACGATGTGCATCTTGTTCTTTGGGCCAAGTTGCATCATGCCCTTTGGCACTTTGAGGATTTGACTCACGTCGCGCACCTCAACCAGCTCGTTCTCTAAGAAGTTGGCAAGCTGCATATTGATCCAAGTGGCTTGCCCAGCGAGCGCATTGCCAGCATTGCCTCCCGTTGCGCGCACGCAGACCACTACGGGCAGATTCCACTCATACGGCACGAACGGAGCGTAACAGTCTGGTTTCGGTAACGGGTTCAACGTTGACGCGCCTGTCACCATCAAGCGCACTTCAATCGCTGCCATCGCATTGTTGGGCTCAACAATGGTAGTGATATCGAGGTAACGCTCAATTTCTGCTTTCAGCTTGTTGATGGCTATCAGCGATTCAGGGTGTAAACTTGGTGCGCTCATTTAATTGCCTTCATCAATTCTTTTTGAACCAGCTCAGCCTGTTCTTTTTGTTGCTCGTCGCTTAGGTACATAAATGGTCGCCCTGGTACTTTCACTTCATCGACTCGGATATACAGCACGTAGAACACACCTTTATCTTTGCTCTTGTTGTTGCGGTTAAAACGACTTTTGATTTTTCGACCAATGCCTTTAGCGCCAACAGGTGCTCGCCCCATGACAGAGTTTGGACGCCAGAAAATCTTCCAGCCTTGCGCTTCCAGTCCTGACAACGTCTTGCGAACGCCATAGGCTTCGGTGCGCTTTTTGATACGCTTGTCAGCAGGAATGGTGAGCTTCTGCGCTTTTAACGGTTTCACGATGCCACCGTCATTAATCAGCGGTGCGTGCACCTTATTGGTCCCGATGCGGTATTCCCCTTGACCTGTTTGGTACGTAAGCGAAGCGTACGTCTCACCCGAATCAAACAGCGGTTTAGCGCCACCGTTCTTGGTGTTCTTCGTCAGCGTCGAGTTAGGCGCAAAGTCGCCATTGCGATAGTTGTCTTTCACGCACTGCAAACCAAAAGGGGCAATGCGTTCGGGCAATTCATTGATGATGCTCGCTGTCTCATTAAGCGCTTTTAAAAACTCTTTCATGCCGTTTTAAATCTCGTTTAAACCGAGGCTCATTGTGCCTTGACTTAATGCCTATCAATGGCTGCTGCCGCGCACAGACGCGCGCGCACGCGAAAATGAGCGCATCTAAATACACAAAAATAAGAGGGTTATGTGGCCAAAAAATCGAAGATTGAGCTGCAAGGATTAAGCGAGCGCATTATCGATATGTACGACAAGGAGCAGATGACGCTGACCGACATCACCGCCGTTCTCTCAGATGAGGGGTGGGAAGTGAGCCGAGCAGGTGTGCATCGCGAAGTCAAAAAATGGGAGACGTTCCTGGAAGAGCAAAAGGAACGTGATCGCTTTGCCAAGAAATTCTTAGATGAGTTTCGAGATAGACCCAACACTGACGTTTCAGAAATTGGTTTGCAGGTCCTGCAGAGCAAGATTGTTGAGGTGGTCAAAAACTACGACGTCACCACTGAGTCATTTGAAGATATCACTAAGTTGGTAAACTCGCTGGCTCGTTTATCGGATTCTCAAGTGAACCTTGACCGACTCAAAACCGAGTTTCGCAAGGGCGTGGATGCGGCCAAGAAAGAACTGGAAGATGAATTTAAGGTACTGCTTGAAGAGAGCAATCCAGAACTGCTTATCCAGTTGGTTGAAATTATCCGTTCAGTGCGTGTGGATCCCGATGGTCGCAAGCGCACGAAGAAACGTCGCTAAGGAGTTGTGATGAAATGCTTATCTGCGTTAGTGCTGGTCTTAGTTGCCATTGTACTGCTGGGTGAAATGCACCTCCAGACGTTGGAAAAGTCACGTCTGGAGCTTTCCATTGAGCAACACAAACTGGAAATTCGTTACTTGAAACTGCAACTGGAGCTGATTGATGAAAGCGCCGTTCTCACAGTTCAGTAACGCTGACCTCGATAATCTGCGCGAAAAAGCCAATGCGGCCATCGCGCATAAAGAGGCGCAAAGTAAAGGGCAAAGAGAAGCCAAGCAAAAGCTAGCGGAAGAACGACGACAAGAGAAAGCGCGTCGTCGACGTCGCGCCAGAGCAAAAGCTGACTTTGCCTATTTTTGTGAGACGTACATGCCGCATGCGTTTACGTGTGAGGCTGCGCCATATCAAAAGGCGCTCTCTCGTATTGTGGCATCGCGAGTGATGCGCAAACGCGACATGAAGCTGTTTAAAAAGCTGGTCTATCCCATCAATCACGGTTCGATTGTTATGCCCGAACGGGCGCAGTTTAATGGCATTCTCGACTTGGAGCCTCGTGACCACGGTAAAACCACACGTAACGTTAAAGCCTTGCCGATGTGGTTGCTGCTCAATTACCCAGAACAATACATCATTATCGGTGGTGCCAGTGGCCCAGCGGCTAAAAAGAACATCATGGCCATTCGAAATGAATTGGAGACCAACCAGCTCATTATTGATGACTATGGCGTGCAAAAGGTTCGCGGCAATATCTGGACGCAAAAGCAACTCGTGCTCGCCAATGGTAATGCCATTGAAGGTGTCGGTCGTGGTCAGTCTATCCGTGGTACAACGCACGGGTTCTTGCGTCCCACAGCTTGTATTCTTGATGACGTCATCACAGAGCTCGAAAAGAACAACAAGGAAATACGAGACAAGTGTGAGGACTGGTTTGACTCAGTAATTTTGCCTCTGGGTAAAGGCATGCTGATTGTGGTGGCCAACACTATCATGCACCACGATGACTTGCCGTCCAGATTGCTCGCACGCATTCGTGAAGGCTTGCTGCCGAACTGGCTTGGTCTGGTATTTAGCGCCCTTACTCCAACAGGGCAATCTCTCTTTCCGTCACGATGGCCACTGGCTGACCTTTACGAACTGCGGCGCATTATGCGTAAGGTGTGGTGGGCGGAATACATGAACATGCCTCGTTCGCGCAAAGAGCAAGACTTCAAACCCGAATACTTCAAGCATTACCAGCTGTCCGATCTCGATATCCGCGACATCGATATCATGATGGCCGCTGACCCTGCGACTGGGATGGAGACCGGAGACTATAGTGCCATCGGCGTGGTAGGTCGCCATCGCATTACCTTGGTGGACTACGTGTTGTTTTGTAATGGTTGGCATGAATCCGATTTGACGTTCGCAAAACGCATCGTTGAAGTGTACATGTGGGTTAAAAACACCTTTAACAAACCACCTAAAAAAATACTGTTTGAAGAAGTCGCGTTTCAGAAAATCTACAAGAACTCGGTCATTCGCTTTGCCAAAGGCTATGGCGTTCGTCTGCCTATCACGGGTTATAAGCCAAGCGGCAATAAGAAACTGCGCATCAAGTCACTGTCACCCGATGTGGAATCTGGCGGCGTTCAGTTCTTAGAAGATCAAGTGTTGCTTAAAAGTCAGTTGGAAGAGTTTCCGCGTGGGCATGATGACTGCCCTGATGTGATTGAGATGTGTGTCAGTGAGTTTGAGACCAAGCAATTTGTGGGCAGCGCCACACCAAACGTGGTGAAAAAGATGAAGAGCGCCGCTCAGCGCCTTGCACGTATTGGCGGTGGTGCGCGAGGGAGAATGTAGCCATGTTTGATGATGTTCGCGTACTTGGTAACAAGATGAAAGATGTCGTCGCCATGCTAAGGCGTACGGTGAGTGTTGCCACCGTCAGTCAAGTCGACAGCGAGCTGCGCCGCGTGAAGGTTACATTTGCAGGTGGTCGCATCCCAGAATCCGACTGGTTGTCAGTGGTGGGCTCTCGCACCAAAGGCGTGAATGCCAGTTGGAACATGGCCGTGGGTGAGCAAGTGCTGTGTCTCTTCCCACCTATCGGTTCGATGGTGCGAGGCTATGTCCTTGGTTCACTCGTGAATGTGAACGCCAGACCATACACCACCAACCCTGATAAGTTTGGTATCCAGTTTGAAGACGGTACGTTATTGGAGTACGACCAGGCGATGCAAACAGGCGTGCTCAAAATTAAAGGTGGTACACCGTCGATTCAAGTTGGTCCAGATAAAGTCTCGATTGTCTCTGATGTGGATATTGAGGGTGCGGTGACAATTAGCAAGACGCTTGATGTGACGGGTAATACAAACATCGGCGGCAATCTGTCTGTGACGGGCACGGTATCTGGTCAGCAAACGGCGACCTTTATGGGAACCGTCGGCGCGGCTGGATATGGTGGGTCAGTGTTCGGTGGTGTAGCTAAGATGCAAAACGGCATGGAGGTTTCCGGCAATGCGGAGATTAACGGGATTGCAACGATTAATGGCATTCCGGTATCGGTTGATACGCACACCCATCTTGATGCGGAGAATCGTCCAACGGGTCCAGCAGTCAGCGTTCGAAGCGCATCTCTGCTTAGTCGTCTTCTTCGCTATTTGAGACGATAAATAAACCCTAGCGTAAAACGCCCTGTATCGCATTCTAAGGGCGTTTAAATTTCATTGGTAACATTTATCGAAAATAAAATCTTAAAACAATTAAAGCGGGTTTTTAAACGAATTAAAACAGGTGTGATATGATTTACTCACTCAAACTTGGTGGCGAGGGTCGAAACGCCACATTAATCGATGATATTAAGCAGTCGCTCTACATGATCATCTATACCAGCAAAATGGAACGTGTCTATTTACCAGACTACGCTGCTGATGCATTGTCGTATTTGGATAAACCGATGTGGTTTATGTCGAAGCTTCAAGTGGCTATTGCCGAGTCGGTAGCAAAATATGAACCGCGCATCACACTGGATAGCGTGAAGATTGTATCTGTAGAACCGACGAAAGGCTTGATCCGCTTGGGGCTTTCATGCACGATAAATGAAACAGGCGTGCGTGAGTATTTCGAGCTCTCGAACCAACTCTGACCTACGGCTGCTGCCGCATTCTCTTCTTTTTACCTCACATAATGCTCTCAGTTTCTAGGAGGGCATTATGTCTGATGAATTTCTACACGGTATCTATACCGTTGAGTCCACCACAGGCTCGCTGGCCGTCACCGATGTTGCATCGAGTGTGATTGGCATTTTCGGCACGTCCGAAAAAGCAGAGCCGATGCAGCTCAATCACACCACCAACTACGATGATGCGTACGCGCTCTTCGGTGAAGGTTCCATTTCAAAAGCGCTTAAACGTATTCATACCTATGTGGAAAGTAATTCAGTGATTGCCATTCCTCTGGGTAAAGATTCTGATTTTTCGGACACGCCAGAAGAGCCAGCAACATCAGGCGTGACGCTCAGCTCTGCCAGTGCCATTGCTTATATAGACGATGGCGCAACGGTATCTCCTGTTATTGTCACCAATCCACACGCCGCCACTATCGCTTATACGTCCAGCAATGAAGCGGCTGCGACCGTTGATGCAGACGGCCTAGTTACATTAGTGGCAGAAGGTGAAACCACCATCACACTTAATATCGAGTTTGATGACGGCACCGAAGCTGCATCTGAGTCTGCGCCACAGCAAGCGACGCGCTCTCGCAAGAAAGGCGCGCGTTCTGCTCAATCGCAAACTCGCGCAGCGGCAACCGAGACGTTGACGTACACACTGACCGTAGCGCAAACCAATCCTGATGCAGGTAAAGAGGTTAACGGTGCGACGTTGTCTGCATCTAAAGGCGTGGTCTATACAGGCTCACCTGCAACGCCTGTTGAGCTGTCGAACCCTAACGACTTGGCCGTGAACTACTCATCCAGTGATGAGACGGTGGCGATTGTCGATAATGGCACGGGTGAAATCACACCGCTTGCTGAAGGCGTGGCGACCATCACACTAGAGCTGATTGGGAATGCGACTTATCAATCGTCAACGCTGACTTATGAAGTGACGGTCACAGCCGTCTCTGATGCGCTGTTAGCTGCATTCATTGACGCCTTGCCGCTTCTGCGCAAAGCAGGCAACAAATATGGTTTCTCATCAAAAATCCATCTTGCTCCTGGCATCTTGCACAAAACAGGCGCAGCCTCGTTAGCAGTTGCGGCAGTAAAATCCATTCGCGGTGTTTGGGTGGGCGATATGCCGGAAGATGTCAGCACAAAAGAAGAGGCGTTCGCCTTTAAACAGCAATTTGGTAGCGATCGTTATATGCCATGCTGGCCCCGTCCCCTTGTTATTCAAGATGACGGCTCTACGCAGGTGGATTGGTTCGCACCTTCATTGGCAGGCTTGATGGCACAAGTCGACCGCAATGGTACGGGTGACACGATTGTCAGTGAGACTGGCTACTGGTGTTCTCCATCCAACTATCCTTTGGTGGATATCGTCGGTCCATCCATTGACATTGAGTACATCCCTAGCGATGTCGCTTGTGACGTTAACTATCTTAATGCCAACGGCATCTACACCATGATCAACCGTAGCGGCTGGAAAGGTTTTGGTAACTACTCAAGCGCGTATCCAGACTCAACCGATTTAACGTCATTCCTTTGTGTTCGCCGCACGGCTGACATCATCGAAGAGTCGATTGAAACCACTACGCTGCAGTTTATCGACAAGCCGATGTTTACAGGGCCGTATGGTCTACAGGCCATGGTGTGTGGTCGCGTTCGTGACACGGTCAATGATTACCTTCGCTCGAAGGAAGGCACGTCACTGGTTTACTCCAATGTGTATCTGGAAGTAAACGACAACCCATTGGTGAACTTGCAACAGGGCAAAATTAAGTATCGCTATCAGTTCACACCACCAATCCCGATGCAGACCGTTGAGTATGCAGCAGAAATTTACGTGGAAGGTCTGGAAAGCGCCTTTAGCTCACTCGTAGGGAGTAATTAACAATGGCTGAGAACCATGTAACCAAGCGCAACCATATGTGCTTTATCAATGAAACGCAGTACATCGGACGCGTCAAAGCCATCACAGCAGAGCCTCAACTTAAGGTTGAAACGTTCTCGGCGCTTGGCGGTATCGGTGATATGGAAATCCCTAATGGTGATTATGAAGCGATGGCGGCCAACATCGAGTTTGACAGCACCGCGCCTGCAGATTTGAAGCAGCTCACCAAAAACGGCGGCTATGTTGCCATTCGAGCTCTGTGTGATGTCCGTGGTTTGGATGTGACGACAGGTACGCGCCGTCTTGATGGTGTAGTGACGCGTATTTGGGGTTACGTGAAAAATCCGCCAGCGACACATCACACTAAAGAAAAAGTAGCGTACACCGCTCAGATGTCCGTGTTCCGCATTGAAATCAGCAACAACAGTGGTCGCCTCTTTGAGCTCGATTTTGTTACTGGTGTTCGCTATCCAGCCGATGAGCCAGGTAGCGGCGGCATTACTATTTCGCTGTAAGGAGTGAACCATGCCTCGTATTCGCAAATTGGAACTCGTTGGTGAAGGCATTCAGCGCAATGGTCAACCTGTTGACAAGTCCGTGCTGGAATCTGTGGTTCGTAACTCGGGAGGCTCACGCCCTCCAGTCACGCTAGGACATCCCGAAAAGGGCGATGACAAGGTTCCGGCGCTAGGTCGCATTGACGTTCGCGGCGTTGGCACGAGCGACAAAGGTGAAGCGGTACTGCTGTGCGAGCAGCACTACACACCTGAACTCGAAGAGCTAGAAGACCAAGGGTATTTCGAAGGTCAAAGCGCCGGCATTTATCCGCTTCCTGGCAAACCTGGCGAATTCTACCTTCACCACGTAGCTCAGCTTGGTTCTTTGCCACCTGCTGCAAACATCAAAACACTGGATGTCGTCGAGCTCAGCGACGATGGTGAAAGCGACGCTATTTTTCTGTTCTCCAATGCTGGAGTGCAAACTAAACAACCGAATGAGAATGCCATTATGAAATTTGAAGATCTAATGAAAGCCGTCAAGAGCTACTCGGACGACGAAAAAAAGCAGCTGGGTGACGCGCTGGGTTTTAAAGCGCCAGAAGGCAAGCCTAAAGACGAAGGTAAACCTAAGGATGAAGGCAACCCTAAAGGCGAAGGTGCCACCCAGGAAGGTCTAGAGAGTGAAGAGCTAAAGCAGATGCGCGAATCAATGGCAGGTGACCGTCGTGACACTCTCACTGAATTGGCTAACGATGCCAATCTTGGTGAAGACATGTTGAAAGTGATCACCTCGATGATCAAAGGTGCATCGGCTATCGAGCTGTGTAACACAGGCGAAGGCTCTCGTTATTCCGAAATCAAGTCGCTCATTAAAGCGCAGCCAACAAAGAAAAAAGGCTCGCTCGATGTATTTGGCAACATTGAACTTTCAAACGAAGGTGAAGAAAAAGACACGTTCGACCCTGAAGGTTGGTAATTGCATTGATGTGGCGTGCGTTCTCTTTGGGCGCACATTGAAACCAAACAACTCAAGAGTAATGAATTATGGAATTTACCTCTAAGACGGCATTAAGCCATAAGAATGTGATTGGTAGTGGTAAGGGTGCAAAGGTGCATCAAATTACCGCAGGTGCCATCACTGACCTTGATATTGGTCACGTCATTGTGATCACCAAAGAAGGCATTCAAGGTCGCTGGGATGGCGTCACTATCCCAACGGAAGACATCGATGATGGCGCTGGCGGTACTGTCACGGCAACAGCCGCTTATCGTTTGGCGATTGTGACTCGCAAGCAATTCGCTGGTGATGCATCGGTGACTGCACTCGTTAAAGGTGATTATGTTCGTGAGAACGTCGTGCTGGCGGATGACTCTGCACTTCCAGCAGAAGCACAGTTCATGCTGACGCTAAGTGACTTGTGGGCAGAAGGTGAATGGTAATGGATAAGCAAAAATTAGACGCTGAGTTTTCAGCGCAATTTAATCGCGTTGGCAGCGCCATGGCTAACCTTGGTGGTCACTCTCGCTTCTTGCTGATGAACCGTCAGCGTAAAGCCAAGATTGATAACCTGGTGAAACAGGTACTGGGCCTCAAAGTCTTGTCTGAGCTTTACGACCAGGAGCGCCTGACGGTCGAAGCCGTTGCTCAAGCGCTTGCGCCAGAAAATGTGGACGAGCAACTTGCTGACAGCGCGAAACAAAAGCTATCGACTGCAGCCACCAAGCAAGTTGGTCAAGAGCCAGGCTTTGCACTCGAAACGTTAACCTATCCATTCGCAGTGGATGATATCGGTTCGCCGTTGATGGCCGAAGGTCAAGAGATGGAGCTGGTGTTCAATCCGCATGAGCAGCGCGTCAATCTGAAAACCTCAGATGAAAGCGTGATTGCGATTGAAGATGGCAAGTTCATCGTCAAAGGCGCGGGTGATGCCACGCTTTCTGCCACGTTCGTTAAGTCAGGTAATGTTCCAGGTCTGAAATCTGACATGGCCATCACGCTCACATTGCAAGAAAAAGAACTGCCGGATGACATCGAAGAAGCACCGGAAGGTTCAAAGGCGCGTGGATTCCTTCGCCCTACACCAGATTTTGACATCGAACTGGAACTCGGTAAGAGCGCCTTCATCGGTACGGTTGTTGAACTGCCTATTGCTTTTGCGAACCCAGAGAACGAAGAGTTTGAATTTGAAAGCTCAGATACTGATGTGTTTGAAGTGGATGCGCAAACGGGAGCGATTTTACCCAAAGCAGCGGGTGACGCCGTGCTGAAACTGCACATCGGTGATGACTCTGACGATGTCGTTGTCAGCATCAAGTAACCAAAATTAAACGCGCCTTAAAACCGTATTTAAGGCGCATTGAACACTGTTTTAAGAAAGAGAGAAGTCATGGATATTATCGACCTGTTCCGCAGCTATACGAAGCTGGATGTTTGGGGTGAGTTCCTAAACAAACAAAAGAAATTAAAACCCGTACCGATGCCAGTTCGCAATACGGTGTTTGGTCCTGCTCAGCTATGGCATGACGTGTCATTGCCATATTCTGAAATCAAAGACACCACCACAAACGTGCCTGTGGTTCGTCGTGGTACTGCTGCCCTTGTCTTGAAATCGGAAGGTACAACCGTAAAGGCTATCGAACCACAAGGTTTTGTCATGTCGCACTTTGCGACTGCTGCCGAACTAAACAACCTAAAAGCATTAGGGATGAAAGCCACGAAACAATGGTTTGATTCGAAAAATGCCAACATGCTACGCCGCGTATATAAAGGTATTGAGGCGATGTGTGCCATGGCGCTTTCAGGCAAAGTGGAATATCCAATGAAAGCTGAAGGTGGTGAGATTGAACTGGAAGTCTACGACTACGGCCTTACCGAAGAGTACAGCGCGGCTGGCACCATCGACGTATCATCGACAGATACCACCATTAGTCAACTGTTTAAACTACTGCAAAGCATGGCCGGAAAAATTGAAGACAACGGCTATGGCAGCAAGCTGTTAACCTACGCAGGTCGCGATATTTACGCGCGCATCATGGACATCGCTTCAGGTACGAATACTCGCAACATCAGCATTGAAATCGCGGAAAATGAAATCACTATCGGCGGTTACAAAATTCAGCGTATGTCTGGTAAGTATCACACCTATGTGGGTGGTGCAAAAACCATGGTGGATAAAATCGACGCTGAAGCACTGTGTATGATTGACCTTGATGCTGGGCACGATTTCTACTACCTGGCGATTGATGATCTCGATGCAGGTTTGAAAGCACTGCCGTTCTTCTCAAAACCGCTTAAATCAGAAAACCCAAATGGCGCAGAAATTATCGGTCACTCAAAACCCGTACCGGTTCCAGTGGTGGCGGCGATTTGTTGGTGTAACGATGCAATGGGTGGTGGTGCATAACGATGACACTAGACGAACTAAAAAGTCTAGTAACACCAGAGGGCGTTCAACGCGCCCTCGATAATCAAATTTATGACAGCCTCGTCTACGGTGATGGACACAACATCACCGACTCTTGTAACAGCGCGGCTGTGTGGTGTTACGGCTACCTAGCCAAAACAGGCAATATCAACCGAGCGTTTAATGCCTCTGATAAAGAGGTGCTGTCTGCTGCTATGGTGCAAATGGCCATCTATAAATTAGGTGCGCATCACTTCTTCAATCTTGAAGACCCTGAAGAGCTGGCATACGCGCTCATCGATTCCATTCTTGGCATTAACAAAGATGACACTGGCACATCCACCTACGTCGGAGCCGCAGTAGCAAAAGATGAAAAATCTAACATTGTTCACAAACCTGGTCGCAGGTTTGCCTTCTGGCGTCATTGAAGACTTCTATCCCCAACCGACAGAGATTGGCTCTGAGTCTGTCAATGTCACCAACTATTATTTTGGTGCGATTCGAGCCATGATGCTCGATGACCAAATCAGTTCGGACGTGGACATGCGCCATGCGTTCGCTTCTCAAATTCCGTTCATTATCGAAGGCTCACAAACCGACATCGCTAACGCAAAAGCCATTCTTGGTGAGTTAGATATGGAAGATTTGATGCTGCGTATGCTGACAGCTGCAGAGTTTGGATATCGTCCGATTGAAATCAAGTGGGAACAGGACGGAGCAAATGCCATTCCGGTAGAGTCCGAAGCCAAGCGTCCTGATAGCTTTTATGTTTTGCGTGATGGTGGTGTCGCGTATCGAAACACCTATGGTGAAATCCAACCAGTGCCTACAGGTCGCATCATTCCGGTGACACGTGAACGCACCAGTGACAAACCCTATGGGCATTCTATCTTGGAGCCGCTCTGGCCAATTTGGCAAACCAAGTGGGTGAACTGGGCTAACCTAGAGCGCCTTGGTGAGAAGTATGCCATCCCTAATGTAGTGGCGTTAACCGAAAGTAATAATGAGACCTCATTGCAAACTGTGGCGGATGCATTGGCTCCACTGCAGAACGGTGATGTTGCGGCAGTCAGTGGTGTCTCCAGTATTGAAGTGCTCAACCCACAAGGAAAGGTTGATGAAATCTTGAATGCGATTAAATACATCGATAACAAGATCACTTATCGCCTTACAGGACAAACCCTGTCATCGGGTAACCAGAAATATGGCTCTCGCGCTATGGGAGAAACACACCAGCAGAATGCGTTCTTCTATGCCAAGGCGGATGCAAAGATGGTGTTCAAAGCGCTCAACCAAACGTTATTCAAATGGATATTCCAGGCGAACAACATGAATGGACGTATCCGCATGCGAGTAGACGATAAGAAGTTTAAAGCGCTTCTCAAGTCTGCTGTCACTGATGAAGATGGCACCATTCAATTATCCGACCCAACGGAGGCGAAACATCTATGGCTGTTCTAACAGACGTGGAGCGCGCTGAAAAAGACAACCTGACCAAAATGGAGCGCCTCGAAAATGAGG
>NZ_JATABF010000065.1:0-21376 GCF_036533715.1 Vibrio sp. M260121
GGGGTTTGAGGTCCAACGGAACGAAAGTGTACGTTTAGAGGGTTATCTATCTGTATTTAATGAAATTTATTATTACCTAGCGCCTTTTCTTTATATGCACTACTATTTATAATAATTGAATAGCTTGAGTGGGAATATGGACATACAAAAGGCATCGAAAGAACTTTTATCCAATGCTCGACTACTTCCTAGACATACATTCACATTGTTCCGTAATGACGTCAGTCAGATCGTAAACCAACTCGACTCCTTGGAACGTTACATACAAAGTAGCGAAAACGCCTCACCTGAAAATGATTCTATTCAACTTCGCTTATCGGAAGTTCATTTCATACTCAGCGAATGCCGATACCATCAATTTTGTACTATCGTCATTTACTTATTGATTATCGTTTCTTTTAGTGCATTCTTATTCTGGATTTAGGCCTTTTTAAACAAAGACTTAGTTTGAGTCACTTTCATTTAACACTTTATATACTGTCGAGCGTGCAATGCCCAGTTGCCGCGCAATGTCAGTCGCTCCTACGCCTTGAGTATACAAATCGTTGAGCCGTTTTCGATCTACTGTTCGTTTACGCCCAAACTTAATCCCTTTCAATTTCGCTTCTATTCGCCCTTCATTGGTTCGTTCTAGTATTCGGTGGCGGTCAGCTTGGGCAACTGCAGATAAGATGGTGACCACCATCTTTCCCATTTCACCTTCAGTACTGATCCCATCATCTAGAAACTTGATGGCAACACCCATCCCATCAAATAATTTGATCAAACTGATCATGTCTGCTGTGTCACGGCCTAGTCGGTCCAGCTTCTTGACCAAGAGAACATCACCTTCTTCCACTTTCATCTGAAGTAATTCAAGCCCCTTTCTCTCATTGTTGCTGCCGGATGCCTTGTCACTAAAAATTCGGCTCGGCTTCACGCCAGCACTTTTTAGAGCCTTGAGCTGAATATCGAGGGATTGTTGACTGGTCGATACACGAGCATACCCAAATAATCTCAAAATCGTCTCCTATATCGAATAGTGGACAATATGTGTCTACTATCTCACTTTGTCGATTAAATAGACACTTATAAGTATCTGTTTTATGGTGTCTGATAAATTATAACATTTCGGACAGTTGCGAGATTGTTAAATTTTCAGTTTGTAGGAAAAGAATATGCCAGTCGATTTTTTGACCGAGGAACAAAAGCAAAACTATGGGTGTTATGCCGCCGAGCCAAATGATGTTCAATTAGCTCGTTACTTCCATCTTGATGAGCGCGATCTGGCGTTTATCCAGCAACGTCGAGGAAAGCACAATCGTTTAGGGATAGCATTACAACTGACCACGGTTCGGTTTCTTGGAACATTCGTTACCGACTTAGAGCCGATTTACCCCAGTGTGAAACAGTTTGTCGCCAAACAAATTGGGATCAGTCATCCGCAAGTGATCATGCGTTACGCTCAGCGTCCCACCACTCACCGAGAACACACCTTTCTAATTAAAGAGCATTACGGCTATCGAGATTTTGGTCGTTTTCCTTGGTCTTTTCGCCTAAAGAGACAACTGTTCGCTCGAGCATGGTTGAGTAATGAACGTCCAGGACTCATGTTTGATTTTGCTACTGCCTGGCTACTTCAAAATAAGGTCTTGCTCCCAGGCGCCACAACATTAGTTCGCTTGATTAGTGAAGTTCGCGAGCGAGCACAGAAAAGACTCTGGAAGAAGTTGGCCGCACTTCCCAACCAATGGCAAAAGGCTCAGTTGCTGGCGCTATTGGAAGTGCCTGAAGGTCAACGCTTATCACAACTTGAATTACTAAGAAAAGGCCCAACCACCATTAGCGGTCCCTCCGTTCTGAGTGCACTCTCTCAATATTCAACCTTGCGTAGTTTAGAGATCTCTAAACTAAATTTTACAGATCTCCCTCTCATACAACTGCGTAACTTGGCTCGCTATGCGGGGATGGTTTCAGTGAAGTATATTTCTCGAATGCCAGAGGAGCGAAAGCTTGCAGTACTGACAGCTTTCGTCAAAGCGCAAGAAATTATTGCTTTGGATGACGCCATTGATGTACTCGACCTCTTGATCACTGATATTACACGCGAAGCCAAAAAAATCGGTCAAAAAAAGCGACTCAGAACCTTAAAAGACCTTGACCGAGCAGCCTTGTTGTTAGCAAGAGCTTGCTCTGTTTTGCTTGACGAAAAAACCGGTGACACGGAACTGAGAACGTCGATATTTAAGCGAGTTTCAGAAGAGAATCTGCTTGAGTCTGTTGAAAAAATCAATGAGCTCGCTCGCCCCCAGAACAATCATTTTTATGACGAAATGGTTGAGCAATATGGGCGCGTTAAACGCTTTTTACCGACGGTTCTAGAGGAGCTTCATTTCTCAGCGGTTGCCGCTGGGGAGAGTACACTGGAAAGCATTCATTACCTTGCCGAGCTGAAAAAGACAAAAAGACGTTTTCTCGACGATGCGCCTGAGCACATCGTTAAGACATCATGGAAAAGGCTTGTATATGACGGGGATGGTCGTATCCAACGCGCCGGTTACTCTTTGTGTTTCTTAGAGCGTCTGCAAGATTCACTCCGCCGCCGAGACGTCTGGGTGACAAAGAGTGACCGTTGGGGTAATCCTAGAGAAAAGCTCTTAAATGGTGAAGCGTGGCAAGCTCAACGAGTGCCCGTTTGTCGAGCTCTTGGCCATCCAACGAACGGTCATGAAGCTATGCGGCAGCTCGCGCGACAATTAGACGATACATGGAGAGAAGTCGCTGACAGATTTGATGAAAACACCGAAGTGAGTATTTGTACCAATGGTAAGCACCCATCATTGACCATTTCGAATTTAGATAAACTTGAAGAGTCTCTGTCATTAAAAACTCTGAATCGCCGAGTAAAGCAGTTGATCCCGCCAGTAGACTTAACGGAGTTATTACTCGAAGTTGATGCTTGGACAGGCTTTACACAGGAATTTACCCACGTTAGGGAGTCCGAGGCAAGAGCGCAGGGGTTACACATCAGTGTATGTGCGGTATTGATGGCTGAAGCTTGCAATATCGGTCTAGAACCATTGATCAAATCGAATGTGCCAGCCCTAACTCGGCACAGATTAAGTTGGGTTAAACAAAATTATTTTCGAGCAGAAACATTAACTAACGCGAATACTAGGTTAGTTAATTTCCATATAAAACAACCATTAACAAATGCTTGGGGTGACGGAAATGTTGCTTCCGCGGATGGAATGCGTTTAATTTCCTCAGCAAAAACAGTGAATGCAGGTCCGAACCGGAAATTCTTTGGTGCTGGACGTGGGATCACTTGGTACAACTTCATCTCAGATAAATATTCTGGTTTTCATGGCATCGTCGTGACAGGAACGTTACGAGACTCACTTTATGTATTGGAAGGAATACTGGAGCAGCAAACAGGGCTCAATCCCATTGAGATCATGACAGATACCGCCGGAGCGAGTGATATTATCTTTGGTTTATTCTGGTTGCTAGGGTTCCAGTTCTCCCCACGGTTGGCGGATGCGGGAGAAGCGGTATTCTGGCGAGTAGATAAGTCTGCTGACTACGGGCCGCTAGATGATCTAGCTCGAAGTTGTACGGATCTTTCAAAAGCTGAAGAGCAGTGGGATGAAATGATGCGAACCGCTGGCTCATTGAAGCTCGGCACTATTCGGGCATCCGAGCTGGTTCGGTCTTTGCTCAAGAGCAGCCGTCCATCAGGTTTAGCTCAAGGCATTATGGACGTTGGCAGAGTGAACAAAACCTTGTACTTGCTTAACTATATAGACGATGAAGATTATCGCCGTAGGATCTTAACACAGCTCAATAGAGGAGAAGGTCGGCACGCCGTCGCTAGAGCGGTTTGCTATGGTCAACGTGGAGAAATTAAAAAGCGCTATCGAGAGGGGCAAGAAGATCAGCTAGGTGCTTTAGGTATCGTTACCAATGCCATCGTGTTATGGAATACTCTCTATATGCAGGAAGCATTAGATTGGATGCGGTCCAATAATGAAGAAATTATAGAAGACGATATATCTCGGCTATCCCCACTAATATACAAACATATCAATATGTTAGGTCATTACACATTTACCTTGCCAGAAGACTTAGAGAAAGGAGAGTTAAGACCTTTAAACCTTAATAATAGTGATAAATATTGAGTCGATATGAGAAAGATAAATTACGTCTTATCAATAACTTAACCCTCTAAACGTACACTTTCGTTCCGTTGGACCTCAAACCCCACTTATTGCCGTTTCCGTTAATGGGATCGTGTGAGCCTGTTTGGTTTTGGTAATGTCTGCGGGAATATTCCAACGGCCAGAGTTAAAACAGATATGTGCCCATTTCGTGCAACGGGTTTCCCCAATTCGAGTGCCATGTAACAACATTACGAGCACCAGCATTTGAGTAGGCTTGTCCACGTTCTCAATCGACTGGATCACGGATTCCACTTGTTCAGGCTTGAGCTGTGCAGGTTTTGGGGTCACTTTTACTTCAATAAAGTCATTGAACAGGTAGCCCGCTACGGGGTTAATCCCAATCAGCTTTAATTTGTGAGCACGTTTAAAGGCTTGCTTTAACACGCTCCAAATAGAACGCACCGTGGCAATGGAGTAATAGCGTTGAAGCGGCCAGAATAGCTTTTCATCTAATTTAGAATGCGTGAGTTCGGTCAGCTCACACTCTCCCAACATAGGAATAAGCTGGCGTTGAATGGCCCACTTGATCGTGGCACGTCTTGCCGATGTAACCATGTTGTCTTTGCTGCTACGCTCTGCATACCACGCCAACAAATCCGACACAGTTTTAAATTCTTGATTCAATACCTCGTCATGCAAGTTCACGGCTAAACGGGCTTGATATTCGCTCAGGTTCTCGATCACGTCTTTGGCTTTCAGGTGCGGCCATACTCCCAGCTTGCGCCAGTGAGACTTACCCTCGGCATTTTTCACAAAGAACCATGATCCAGAAAGGCGATTAGCATGAAAGCGAAAGCGCAAAGGATAACGAGGATCGCGCAATTCAGAACACTGGCTTTCTTCTTGTATTTTCTTAATCGCAGATTCAGAAAAGTTAATCACTGTCGTTGTCATTACTTCCAACCTCATACTTACAATTCAAAAGGCCGACCACGGGATTAGCAGTAACCCCTGTCGGCTGTCGCGGTTTTTCAAGCGCACTCACGACTAACCGCTGCCGCTCACCACCTCTGCATACGGCACGCAGGACTGATTTCACTCAGTCATGACAAACAACCACCAGGCTATTTATTCGTTAGATTCTTCTTCCAGCTCTGCTTCTTCCGCTTCCACTGGCGGTTCAAGCAACTGCTCACACAACTCAATCAGCTGATCGCCAATCGTTTCTAATGATTTTGGCTCTTGGGTTTTCGAGGCAAAGCGGCTCAAGTTTTTGTACAGCGGGCTGCTTGGTTCAAGTTCTGCACGTAGCTGCTGATACCAGCATCCTGAAAAGTCGCTAATAAACGGGGCTTCTGACTGACGTGCCCAGCGAGTATCGCGGAAACAATCGCCCACCAGCGTCAACTCTTCTTTTTCCAGTAACTCACGCGCCTCAACCAGACGATCACCAAATGAGAAGTTACTGACCACTTGATCGCGCTCTTTAAGCAGTTTGAAAAGCGAACCCAGCGCATCACCAATTTGTGTATTTAGGTGATCGTGCGCTTTTTTATGGCCACGGGCAGATTCAGCCAATCCAATAAGCAAGGCTTTACGGCGTTCGGCCTTATTTGCTGCTTCTTCTTCATGAATAAGGGCCAGTTCGAGTTCTTCCTGTTCATGCAATAGTTCCAGCTTGTCTCTCAGCATGGCGCGATCACGGGTCACTTTGTCCAATTCGGCTTTGCTTAATGACTTAGGTTTTAGCTGCTCAAGGCTTGTTTGGGCCTCTGCAATCAGCTCTCGAATTCTGTTTAATTTCTTGCTCATGGTGGTCTCTCTTAATTCAGAATGTTCGTTGGTTTCCTGAGATATTAAAGGAGAGATCGGGCGTAACAAGCCCGTAGCGCCTAAGCGATATTTTTTCCCTGATAGATGTTTATTGCGCGGCTAGAGAGGAGGGGGATCGCGTAACTATCACTGTGAATTTGCTACCCACTTGCAGCGCAAAAAATCAAGATGAGCTTGAAGATCGTGTTATTAGCTATCCCCGCTATGTACAACTCATAAATTCGCCGTTACATAGCGGGGATATTGGCCTGTGAGAGTTTCACGCACATTTTAATAAACACATTGAATATTTTTGATTGTGATTGTTACTATAGAACTATATCAGTGCGCTTAACGACCGTCCGAAGTCGTTAGAGTTTTTCCCAAAATGGGCCAGCCGATTTCTCTCAAAAATCGAGACTTAAACGCCATGTTTAAGTATCTGTACCTGACAGCAAAATCAGAGTGTAACTGTTACTCACAGCCCAAGAGAGTCGCATTTATCCCGTTAAGATAACGTTTTTCAAAACGAGATTTGAACGCTTTGGTGCTCGTTACGCATCATCAGAATTAACCTTTCTGATTAAACATTTAGGTTCGCAATATATGGTGAGATCGGTCAGACCAAAACGGCGAAAAGGTTTAAACAGTGGCGAATAGGCATTGAGTTGTCGCTGAACTCGCAATGAGTCAGTAAAGTTCTTACAAGAGGAATCCCCAGTGTTTGACGAGAAAGCAGAAACGGAACGATTAAAACAACAAACACGCATCATCAGAAAGAAAACCTACAAGCGTAGGAAGTCACGCCTTGACCGCTATAAAGGTGAACTACTGGCTTTGCAAAAAGAGGGCTGCACTACCGCTGAACTTCAACGCTGGCTGAGAGGAAAACGAATTAAAGTCGTTCATTCCACCGTTGCCCGATGGTTACAGGCTCAACATGGGTAAGTTCGCCAGTGCATCCAAGCAGGCCACCAGCGTGATAAAGATAGTTCAAGGCTCAATACTATCTTCCGTTGGCACGGTTAGAAATTATGAACAAGCTCTTACACGGGTAGCGGAATACGCCAAGGCTGAAAAAATTCAAGGTGGCCTAAGAGGCATCACCCCAGCTCAAGCGATCACATACCTAGAGCAGCGCGGCCAAGAAGTGGGACAAAAAACACTTGATATGGAACGCCAAGCAATCCAGTGCATGATGCACCATGTTACCCATTTTCTTGAAGCCTCCGACAAACTCCCAACAATAAAATCAGAGCAAGCCCAAGCATTACAATCCAGAGCCTACACAACGGATCAGGCTAATTTAATCGCCCAGCACCAGAATGAAAAAAATAGCTTGGCTACTCAACTCTCTCTTTCCTCTGGCTTACGTGCTCATGAATTGCTGACCTTACAACCCAGAGAAATACGCGCACCAGATCAGCGGCCAACTCTCGCCTCTAAATGGACGGGGCGCGATGGCGTAATTTATACCGTAGAGGGCAAAGGTGGGCTAGTTCGTGAAGTGCTGATCCCCTCGCATTTGGTTGAGCGCCTAGAAAGCTTGCGGCTACCCTCTCCCGTTCGCATCGAGGATCGCGGCATTTACTACACCTCGCACTACGCTGTCACAGGCGGCCAGAAATGGAGTAATTCGTTTTCGGCGGCTTCAAAACGGGTTCTGGGATGGTCAGAGGGTGCGCATGGATTACGACACAGTTACGCTCAAGAAAGAATGCACGAGCTGCAAAAAGCCGGATTCAATCGTGACTTAGCTCTTGAGACGGTTAGCCAAGAAATGGGGCACTTTCGCCCGGAAATTACAGAGGTTTACCTACGTTGAGAATTTTTATCCTTATTATCGCCGTGGGCGTACTTGCCCAGCTTGGAACCTATGTGCATGAGAATATGAGTGCCATATCCCTGCTTGAAATAGGGCAAGTTCAGAAAGAAGTACAAACAGGCTGGCAGTTCTGGAATGGAAAGACAACGGAAGAAGCTCTCTTTGCCACTTTCTACAATAAAACTGACGGCTGGGCTATTGTACTTAGACTATGGCCGCTTGCTCTACTGGTTGCAATTTTATGTTTGTTGCTATTGCCTGTAATGCTCTCGCTATTTCAGGATCTTGGTCGCAGAGAGGCACGTAAAAAAGTCAGGGTAGCAGAAGAAAAACTGGCGAAAGCCCTAGAGCGAGCAAAGACAGCTGAAAAACGGGCATTGCAGCAAGCGCGTTCAGAATTGACCGATCAGAAAAATGAAGCTCAAAACATGCTGGCTTATGGAGAGCGCCTTACCTCTCAAGCTGAATTGATGAAGCAGGGATTAAATGACCAAATCCAACAAATAAAATGGCAAGCTCAACAGGCAATTAATGAAGCCAATGATCGGGCGGATCTTGCTGAAAAGAAAGCCTTAGATGCTGAGAGCCGGAAACGAAATGCAGCGGCCACAGCAGAACGTCGAAAGAGAAAACTCAAAAAAGCAGAATCCACCAGCTAACACCGTAAATTAACAAAGGTTTCCCTTGAAAATTAGAAAGTTACCCACATATTTCTATTGACGCTACAAATGTTGTGCGTGTTTTTGTGTAAGGAATAATATGTCTGAGCAAAGTTTTTTATGTACGTATTCTGTGAAAACAAGAGATAAATCCACCTATGAGGAAGAACGGCAAGCACAAGCAAATGCCGATAACATTAGGCGCGATATCAGAAATGTTGATGGGTGGGAAACTATAGATGGTATAGAGACTACCATTACCGGAAGTTTATATCTAAGCGGCACCATAACTCAAAAGAGAGCGGTAGCAAAAGACACCATAAAATCTAAAATGCGCGCAATAGTAAACGAATATGACGCTTACTGTGACGTAGATATTGAGTGTGCATTTATGGTTGATGGATTAGGTGAAATAATTACATTCTCAATTTAGTTTTCTAAGGTCACTTAGTGACCTTTTTAAGCGCTTATCTTTTGGTTTACGAATTCAAACCTTAGTTTGGCATTATTCAACTTGTTTCGCCTCAGGAACAATGTAATTTTATCTTTATCGCAACGAACCCCATCACTATTAAGCTTTTCAGCAAGAAAAGCTGCTCCCCATTTAGGGTTCTCATAAATTAACTTCATGAGTTTCTCTGAAAGGTCACTCGAAAATTCAACCGTTAACGGCTTTCCTTTAGACGGGAGCGCAAATCCATATCGTTTACATACATCGAGGGCCAGTTCTTTGATCCGGTTGTAAGAGGGGCACTTTAGTCCTTGCTCAAAAAGGTTTGATTCAACTTCACGATGTAACAGCTCATAAGTCCAAACCGCGCCCTCACTGTCAAACTTACACAGCTCCTCTTGAATAGCAGTGTTCCAAATTGGCAACAAGAATCGAGCATCCCCTCTTGGCCCTTGAGCGCTTTCCCTATTTTTTTGAGTTTTAATACGATCCGACATTGGCCCAGAAATAGACATTGCTCTAAAAAGTCCTACCATATTAGCCAGAATTCCCCCCCAATCTTCTTTTTCATTGTCATAGAAAAACTGAGCCATATTAATCAACTCTTGCTCATGCCCTTTTATTGCATCCTCTAATAGAGCAAAGTCACCACTCCTTTGAATAATTTCTATCGCTCTAGCTTCTTGCCAACAGCTCATTCCCGCAGCCCGTTCATTAATAGAAAAGTAGTGCATGGCTAGCTGATTTAATGTTTTTGCCTCTATTGCTTCATCTTTTTCATAAGACTTCATAGGAAAAACCCTTTGCTTTTAATCTCTTGTTAACTTTGGAAATAGTATGCCTTGAGCAGCCAATTAAGCGTTCTATGTAGTTGTAGCTTTTCCCATCGACAAGCAAGCCTTCAATTTTATTATGTAGCTCTTTGTTTTCTTTGCGGCCTCGATACTTGCCCATAGCTTTAGCTTTTTGTACGCCCTGAGCTTGCCTACGGCGGCGATCTTCATAGTCTTTGCGAGCAACGGCGGCTAACATATCTAACATCATGTCATTCAATGCTGAAAACATGCGTTCAGTGAACTGATCGCCTCCTTTCATGAACTGGTAACTGGTAGGCAGATCGAGAGAAACAACTCGTATCCCTTTCGAGCCTATCAATTGCTTTAACGTGTTCCAGTCCTCAGCATTTAGTCGGCTAATTCTATCAACCTGCTCAACCAACAACACATCACCTTGCTGGGCTACATCTAACAGCCGGAATAACTCAGGACGTTTTAAGCTCGCACCAGATTCATTTTCCTCAAACCAACAAGCAATCTTGAACCCTTGCAGCTCTGCAAACTCTACCAGCTGGCTTTTCGCTCGTCCGGCATCTTGTTCACTTGTAGATGCTCTCAAATAGCCATAAACACGCATGAATCACCCTAGTGCATTTTATATTAGTGCTGTTAACTAGGTGCATTATACATTAAAATAGAGGAAATAATGCACCACTTTAATTAAGTGCATTAAGGGTGTACTCATAACACACCACGCAAAAGCAATTACACTCAGTGTGTAAGCCTTAAACATTGTGAATGACTAGAAATAACAGGCGTTTCAAGGTAAAAAGGGCGGATCACAGCATGTGTAATGCTCGTAAAAGAATTGACGATGAATCAAGGGGCTATTTATGGCGACCATTATTATTAAGAAAAAACGTAAGTTGGTTACGCCAGAGCCAACAGCAACTAAACCACCAGCAAAAAAACTCTCATTGAAGCCCAAAAAAGAACAGGCTCCCAAGAGTACGCCACCAGCGAGCGATAACCCACAAGAGCTAACGCCAGAACAGCGTACTTACATCAACAACGCCCAAGCTATCAATGCTAAGGTGAAAAGCATCAAACGTGCTCGCCGTTGGCTCATTGAGACGTGGCCGGAAGCCTTTAACGCGCTAGACGTAAAACCGCTTGCTATAGGCATCAACAAAGCCATAGGTGAGCAATATCGACAAGACAGAGACAGCGGTAAAGAACTGGGCTTTGGCTGGAAACACGTTGCGATCAGCATAGATAGATGGGTGAAGAAGAAAAGCTATCTTGAAGCATTAAGCACCGGCACTCACCGATACAACCTAGACGGCTCTCAAGGCGATGAGATTTTAGAAGAACACCGCAGTTCGCCACGTAGAAAGCTACCGAAAGACAAACAAAAATAAACTTGTGACCTGTCACGCCTCTATTTAAGTTAAGGATGCTTTCATGCCATTCATTGGTCACGATACCGAAAATAATAAACGGGTAAACATTCTCGATTATGACTCCCCCAGGGATGTTTTTAAGCGAGGTCAAATCATATGCAGGTATTGCAAAGAAGAAATGGTTATCCGTGGTAACTCAAAAGTAAGCGTTCCCAAGATTCACTTTATGCACTTATCAAACGAGTGCAAAAGTGATTACAAACATCACCCTGAAAGCCCTGAACATCTATTTTTCAAAGAGCTGTTAGCTAGAGATTTAGCAAAAGATTTAGATGAATATCAGGGAGCAAGGATTGATATAGAGTGCCCCGTGGACTCAATAAAAAGGATCATTGATGTTGCATTTATTTTCCCCAATGGCTGGGTAGTAGCTCATGAAGTTCAATTAAGTGCTATTACGCCCAAAGAACTGGAAGAACGAACAAATGACTACCGAAGCGCAGGAATTGACGTTACTTGGTGGCTTGGCAAACAAGCGAACACAGAAAAAAACAGGCAGTGGTGTTATGACAATCTCGGCGATTGCTACACCATTGATTATGAGAAATTGGTGCAACAGGCTTCCAAAAGAAAACTGGGTTAAATATGGAAGCAGCAATGCTGCTCCATTTGTATCTTTTTGGTGGCACCCAACCATCGGGTGGAATGAAGAACTCACTTATCCTTTAATTGCCGCAGACCAAAAGCGAATTCCTAGCCAATCCCTAATATCTCAAACTCTGACGCATCAACTCCTGTTTACAACACTTCTATGCTGGGCCACTGATACCCCATTACCCAAGCATAGAATTCTAAAAGGAATAGGTTCTCCAAAAGGGCAATCACAAGCAGCTGCCCTCCTTGGTGCATGGGAAGATCTGGGGTTTCTAGTCAAGATAGGAAAAGGGAAGACCGCTGCCTATAAAGTGGTTGACGGCTATCACAAGGGAAGCTGGCCCAATGCAACGAACGCCCAAAGAAAACAATGCTACCAACGGATATTGAGAAATGTGTCTCATGGCGTAAATATTTCTGCTGTCAAAAACCGAGCTAGAACGATCAACGGCAAGCCATTAGATCACCCTGAATTTTGCTTATAAAAAAACCCGCACAAGGCGGGTCAAAAAATAATTTTTTTGTTCAGTTAGTCTTTCTTGCGGTTGTTACTGTTAATGTTGATGTTGATGTTTCCAATCGAGATTTTCACACCTACAGCCAACACTAGAGCAGCAATCAAAGCACAGATGACAATCGTAGGATCGATAATCACTGGTCGCTCTCCCGTATTAGGAGCCGTAGCAATGAGACAGCTTCTAACCGGGCTGAATCCTGCAAGATGTACTAAGTCGAGTACAACATACGACTGTTAGATTTATGAAATCCACTCTCAAGGCTAGAAACTGGCTACCACACCAGCCGAGTGGGACATAAAGGGCAGAACAACGTCCCACCCTAACAATGCACAAAGCATTGTTAGGGTGTCTAAAGTCATAATAGAGACTTAACTTAGCGGCTTGATTATATGGGATAAGTGCTGGATTTAATAGAATTTGGTTCTCTAGATACAAAAAAACCGCCGAAAAGGGCGGTTTCTTTGTATCTGGTAACTAAGCAGTGGTAGGTGCTTAGCTATTATGCTGTACTCGACTTAGCAAGGTAAGTATATGACGGGGGTGTCAGTATTGCAACACCTTGCCCCGTTACTGCTTTTTCATGCTGGCCTTATCAATGCTTTTCTGGGCAATCTGCTCGATCTCCGTTGCGGCCTCAGTCAGCATTAACATGACTTCCATATAATCCACCTGCTCTAAGTTGTCGGGGCTAGAATCAAAGGCCATAGATGTGATCGCCTTAATTCTCTTAGCCAACCTTAAAACACGGATATCATTTTCAATCATGAGGGTTCCTTCATGCTAAGCGAATTGCTTTCTGGCGTTCTTGTTTGGCCGACAACTCACTGACCTCTAAAATTTGTTCTATTTCGCAAGTTGCCTCAAGCATCACTTGCATGACTTGCTGCAAAGACTCGTTATCCATTTCAGCGGGACAACCATCACAGCCAAGAGCTGCCATTCCTTTCACACGCTTAACCAGTGAGCGCAAACGCAATTCATTATCTCTCATGTGACTTACTCCTTGATGGCTAATTGATAAGCTTTGATTTCAGCTAAAACACGGCGTAGTTCTGCGCCAGTCATAGCACCAAGGTGAATTGTTTTGCGATTTTGAAACGCAGTGATAAGATCACGGGTATAGTGACTCATTAGAATATCCTCTATTGTGGTTACTTACGCCGCCCGTGGTCGCCAAACTACCGGGCGGCGTTTTTATGTATAAAGACATTAAGCGCAATAGGCTAATTTAACTTAATGCCCTTAACTCGTTTAATTTCTTTACTAATTGCTTCTGGATTACTCATTGTTTCAGCTGTAAGAGCAGCAACAACGACATCAGAACGGCTAATGCCAAACATTCCCTCTTGCGCAAGATCTTCAATTGCTCCATCAATTTTTTCATCTAGCTCGATAGGGATAGAAAAGCTCACTGTTTTATTTTTTTTTGCTCTAGGGTTTCCCCTCTTAGGCTTATTATCCATATTAGCCGCAATAGGCTTATTATCGTTAATATCTGAATCCGCCATATTAGCAAAGGCATCAGCCTTAGCCTGATCGATAACTTTTTTTGTTTTGGCTGGCTTTACCATTCACACACCTCATTCACTAACCATTCAATTTCATTTCGAGCTTTCTGATCTTTCCATTCAGCGACACAAAGCCCCTCGCTAAACGCATCACGATATGCTTTACGATCATGCACTCTAACCTTGGCAAGCGAAAAACCATCTAACCCATCCAGATACTCAGCACTCTGATCGGCTTCTTTTATAGTGGGCAAAGTGGGGCAAAGATTAAGCACTAACAACCCTCTGAGACTTGAATTGATAGTTTTAGCTTGTTCAAAGATCTCTGTTAAATGAGGGATTGTATTAATATCTGGCTGTGACGGCCTAAGAGGTGACACTAAGATATCGGCAACTAACATGCCATACCTCAGTTCTTTACTGTCACGCCCCGCTACATCACAAACTACAAATTCATAACGTTGATTAAGATCTGATAGCGTTTCACTAATGTTTCCGTATTTACTCACGGAATGAATTGTAAGCGGGCTTTTTGCTTCTTCTCGATACTCAACCCACTCTGATGCGCTACCCTGCCGATCTGCATCTAATAGGCAAACGTCCTTTCCCATTTGAGCTAGTTGCCCTGCGATGTTTACGGCTAACGTTGATTTTCCGCAGCCCCCTTTTTGTGAACCTAACAATATTATCATGCTTAACCCCATTAAGCGCAATGCGTTAAATACTTGTATTAGGCTTAATATACTTAATGGGCTAAATGTATGCAACTATTAGATTGTTATTTTCCAATCATCGTCACTTTGTAAGCGCTATTGATAGCGAGGCAAGTACCACGCATACATTTAATTAAGTGGAAAGCCTGTCAAGGGTTCTAGTGGCCGTTCTCAGGGCTTTAAAGCGTTAGCCTTGCCCAGATATGGAAAAATGAACTAAACGCGCTCTATGAGCTAAAGCGGCCACCCCTTGACTGGATTGGAACGTAATAGCCTTGACTTAGGAGGTTGGCTTTAGGCCGAAGGCCGCGCCATCCTCCTGAGTCCCCGACGGCGAGGGGTTCCCCCCTTGGGGGGCGGAGGGGGGTATCACTGGCCCCTAGCTTTAGCTAGGAAATGGCCAGGCATTATATTCTTTTCCTCATAACTCACAGAAAGTGAGATATAGAAATAAGATCTGTATTTTTAATGATTTAAATGAATAGAGCGGGTTTTGCGCATAACTCTCTTATGATCGCAGATAAACAAATTTACCCGTTTGCAGATAATTGTGGATAAACAAAATAATCCACAAGGAAAGCCATAGAAAGCCCCTGAGCGCGTCAAAAATAAAAGTGAGTAAGGTTAAAAGGCGGGGAGATCTTGCCGGATCTTGGCTTACAGAAACGACAAATGCCGGGCATGTGCCCGGTTAGGTTTTAATCCGATTAGATTTATTGAACGGTATCAGGTGGCGGGTGACTAATGCCTATATCCATGCTGTTCAGACGTTCCCAAACCAGCTTATTGAACTGCTCACTGCTTAGCAGAGCAAGCTCATGGGCTGGCATTGACTTGGTGAGGGCCGTTGCCACTTCATGCTTACGTTCGTCCAAACTCTTGGATGCCAGCTTGTTGCGGCGGCGTTGAGCACCAGCGTTCTGCTTGCGGCACTCCCATGCACGTTTGAAAATTTGTTTACGCTTGCGCATTCTCGCTTCCGCTACCGTGATGATCTCGCCCTCATCGGTCACGCCTTCATTTCGCAAAGCCAGCTGTCGTTCTCGTTGTATGTTCAGCTTTTCAAGGTTGGCACCCGCCAAGCGATAAAACTCATCAGTAAGCACCAGAACTTTAGGAAACCAAAAACCATTGGCCTGATCCCATACCATGCCACTTTTTGGGCTGGATTGGTCGCCATCAGAATGCACATAAGCCAAACCGAATGGGATCATGACTTCATCAATGAAGCGGCTGATCCGGCTTACGGTTACTTTGCTTTCAGCAAGGTATTGCTCACCAGTTTCTGGGTCTGTTACCCACATTTTGGATAGTTCAGCGGCCATATCTTCCAGATCGAGTTCAATGATACCCGTCACCAGATCATGACGTGATAAGCACAACTGAAAGATAGGGTTGATAAGATTGCGGCGCACGTCTTTGAAGTCACGCTGACGGCCAGCGGCCTGACGCAAGTGAACAAAGTGGGGATCGCGGGAAATATCGCGCTTACGGCAGAAGTTGAACGTTTTACCCAGCTCACCCGGTAAATTCTTCCAAGATGCTGGACGGACGTAAACGGGTTTTGGGTTTAAGCAACAGGTGCTATGAGCACCGCGCTGGCGGTTATCGTGTTGACTGCTTGAATTTAAGTTTGTTTTTATCATTTTCGTGCTTTCTTGCTTTCTTTCTTATGTTAAGAATCCTGAAAGGCTTGCAGAAAGAGTGTTCAGCACGTAAAATCAAGTTATGTGAATGGTTGATTCTACGTGCTTTCAACTAATTTCTATGAAAACCCACAGCGACCAACTGTGGGTTTTTTCGCATTTAGCCTACGCTTTGGGGGAAATATTACCCCACCCACAACAACAAGTCACTAGATCCGGCGTGAAAACCTTGTATTCATCAATGGCCTAACGAACCTATCAACAACAACAGCCCCCACGCTATCCCCGTGCTTACTGAATATGCGCTCAATTTCGTGACCTAAATCCGGTTTCGCTTCATGTGGCTTGGGAAATTGCTGTTTTAATCCATCGATCACAATTTCAGCCTGCTTCACCTGTTCGGTTGTCGCTTTGAGGGCCAACTCCTGACACTGGCGAACCAGTGTTAAGATCTGCTTGTCTTTGCGCTTTTTACCCATGTATAAATCCTTAATAAATAGCCATCGTTCTTGCTCGACGCTCTAAAGCTCTTTCTCTGCGATCCAGCTCTTTTTTTATTTCCTTAACAAGTTCCTTTTCATCCATTCCCGGAGCAGCATGAATATTGAACTCATAGACAGGGTTACTGGTCACAACTGTCTTATTCCCTGCCGCTGGGATGGTTTCCGTTTTGGAAACTTTTATTGGTTCTTGCTGCTGAGTAGCGTTAGCCGCGACTGAATTAGACGAAACGGCTGGAACATCTTGAGCCACTTTTTTCACTGTATGGGTCACTTCTTCCCCATCACCGCCAAATAAGGCACTCCATGCTGCACCTAGCGTATTTTTCAGCGTTTCAATAGGAGCCAGCACCATTGAGGTGATCCAATCCATTGCCCCTGAAAACATCCCTTTGATGCCCTCCCACATGCTGCCAAAGAATCCGGTGATCGGCTCCCAAGCTTGAATAATCAAACCTAGCGGCGACCATGCGAACAGTGACTTAATAAACTCCCAACCCATTGATAAGGTGTTTTTAATACCCTCAAGCGCACCAGAGAATACTGATTTCACCCCGCCCCAAAGGCTGGCAAAAAATCCACTGATCGGCTCCCAATACTTCACCACCAGCGCAACCACAGCGATAAGGGCCATTACGCCAGCAATCACCAATCCGATAGGATTTGCCATCATTGCCGTATTCAGCGCCCATTGTGCGCCTGTCATGACTGCCGTTCCTGCGGCTAAGGCTTTTTGTACACCCGACATCATCAGCAACGCACCAGCGGCGGCCACGGTTCTGGTATGAGTCAACACCATTGCTGCATTTGCACGGACGGTGGCCGATGTGGTGAACGCTGTGGCAATGGCTAACGCTTTTTGCGCGCCACTCATTACACCAACAGCAATAGCGGCAGTTAATGTTCGAATTTTCGTAAGCATTAATGATGCGCTTAGCTTCATTTGCTCAAGTGATAATAATGACGTTGTTAATTTCACCGTCGTTAATATTGCACCTAATCCAGAAAACGCCGTAATTACTAATGAGGTGATACCACCGATAGCGGCTAATGCTGCAACAGAAGCTGTAATTGCTGCCACAGTTGTGACTATTTTAGGATTGTTGTTGATGAAGTCAGAAATAACCGAAGTCACAGCAATTATTTGCGGTTCAAGATCATTAAAAACTTTCATCATTGACCCCATGAGGGCTTTTCCAACTAATTGAATGCTACTTGCACCATTACCATTGAGTGTTTTTGATAATGCATCAGTTGCCCCGCTCAAATCTCCCATGCCAGCACCAGCACCTGACATTGCTTTTAGAAATTCGGGGATTTTATCAATTGATAGATCTTCTAGTGGTGTACCAAATAGCGCAATTGCTGCATTTGCTCGTTCAGCGGGATCATCTATAGCAAGTAACCCTTTTGCAGTTTGCATTAACGCATCTCTCGCCGCAGGGCCACCGCTAACAATTGCATTTGCCATGTCATTAGCTGATAACCCTATTTTTTCATAGGCTTCAACTGACGACTTTGACATATCAGAGCCTCGTAAAGTGAACTCTTTAATTGCGTCTCCGGTCTTATCTAGTGCAATCTTTCCTGACGAAGAAGCATCAACTAATAGCTTCATTGCCTCGTTACCTGAAAAGCCCATCGCCTTAAAATGAACACCGTATTCATTCAGAATATCGGGCAATTCATCTCTCATCGAGGCAGACATCTTTTGGAGCCCCCCACTGATCAAGTCAAATGCTTGATCCGTACTCGCTGCCAACCCATTTTTCACTAACTGCGAGGCCATTTGCATTGATTCAGCAGCCGCTATTCCATACGCCTGACTAATAGCTGCCGTTTTCTGTGTTAATGACAAGATGGTTTGAGACGATGCTTTATCCAACCCACCCAGCGATGATGTAACCGCAGATATTGCCTCTGTAGTTTGCTCCAATGAAAATGTTGTTGAACCGTAGATTTGGGAGATCATGTCTCTATATTTTGATGCTGATTCTTGCCCCTCACCTTGCATCGCAGCTAATTGAGCACCCGCTTTTTGCGCTTGCATTGCAGGATCAGATAAACCAACCACACTAACACCACCCACAACACCAGCAATGGCACCACTTGCACTACCTGCACTTTCACGAATGGCGGCAAGCTTGGCTTGTCTTTGCGTAATTTTGTCTAGGTTTCCCTGTTCGCGCCGTAACTGTTCGTTGTACTCCTTAGTTTCTTTTTTTATTTTTCTCGTTGCTTCATTGAGTCTTGTTGTTGAAATTCCAGCTGCTGACAATTTATTCCGCAATTTCTGTAACTGCTCAGCTTCGCTTTGCTGCTGAGCTTTCAGCTTGCTAACGGCTGCCTGAGCCTTGTTAAACTCCGCAGTCATTTGACGGGTAGGCTTGGCCGTGTTCTGCATCTGCTGACCCAAACGGCCAGCCTTAGCTTGAGCTTCATCCAGTTCTTTACTGGTTTGGGCCGTAGCCGTTTTCAACTTTCTAAAGTGCTCAATATCGCTGTTTTGCTGGCCCAGCTGCTTGAGGCTATCTTGGGTGGCCTTAATTTTCTCTCCCACCTTGGTGGTGTGAGTCGTCACCTTTGAGATCGGCCCTGTTAGGTTGTCCACCATATCTAACACCAGCGATAGTTTGTGTTTATTTTCACTCATAGCTGAACCCCGTAAAGACTCGTTTTCCATTACGCTTTACCGCTTCACGGTTAAGCATCCATAACACCGAGTCATACAAATCAAAGCAGTAAGGATCATTGATGTTTCCCGTACCACTGGCGATAGGTAGCCCGTCTCTGATCATGTTGGTCATGGTTCGGTTAGTTAACCGAAATGCACGGGCAAATTCTGATCGCGTTAATAATGGTGTAGAAGTACACGTCATAGACTTCTTTCCCCCGCAAACAAGGCACGGCCAACATCAACCGCATCATAAACAGGGACTGGCCCTATCATTTTGCAGTGCTCCACCCCTGCGGCCTTGAGTCGTTTTCTTGCTGTATCACGGCTGCATCGAAATATTCGTGCAATTTCCGTGATATTCCATGCCACTTTTCCTTTCATTTACACACCTCCTAGTTGCTTAATTACACCTTCAAAACTGCCTAGCTTATGCGCCATCTTGTTTTTCACGGCTGCCTTACCCATCAGCACACCACCACGGCCAAAATCATTCAGCACCGTGGTACGGCTAACTTTCATATTTCGGGCAACACGGTCAATGAACACACCCGCCAAGGCATCGAGATGTTTCTGGCACTCAGAGCGCCCAGCACTGGAAGCAGGATCAAGGCGTTTTTTCGGTGACTGGCTGGAAACAAACTCAATATTTTCATTTTGCTTGTTACGTTGTAGCGTCATAACCACGCCGATAGAACCCACACTGGCCGTGGCATCAATCACCACTTCCCCCGCCGATGAAGCCAGCCAGTAAGCTGCCGAGCAACCCATCCCACCAATATACGCCACCGTTTTTTTCTTAGCGCGACCCGCAAAAATCATTTCTGACATTTCATGAATGCCCGAAATCTCACCACCAGGGGAATCAATATCCAGCACAATGGCACTCACGGTCGGATCGTTGAGGGCTTGGCTATAATCTCGTGCCAGCAATTGCACACTGGTTCCACCGCAAATCAACTGGAACAAGTTGGCATATCGAGAGATCACCCCGCGCACTGAAATCACCGCTACTCGACCACGTTTTTGCATGGTGTAGCCTGTTTTCTGGCCCACACGCTTTTCTAGTGCCAGTGGGTGGCTATCAATCAGTGCCTCAAGGCGATCACTACCCGTGATCCCTGCGGCAATATCTGCCATCATTTTTAGTGTGGTGTCGTCTACAGCCCAGCAAGTGGACTCCAACCAACCCAACGCCAACATTCGTTTCATTTACTACCTCATTGAATACAACAACGATAAAAACCGCTGAAACGTGACGATCTAAAGATCACGCAGGCCGTTGGAATAAACGCCACCATTAAAGCGCCATTTTTCACAGCAAAGCGGGGCATTTCGTCACCTTAAAACCCTTGTCAGCTCTGGGATTCGTCACCTTGGTGGCTAGAGTCGTGCTGACGACCATGTAAAATCCGAAAAATAGCCAAAGCCCGCGGGCCTACCGTCCGTGGTAGAGTCTGATACTCTCAGGGTCCCCCGTGTTTCCTAGGCTCACAGCCTGATCACCTCGCCAGCCCTTGCAGAATAAGGGTTTCCCACTCATTCAGCCCCCGCCGAACTGCCCAACACGGGCCAGCCCTCGCGCCTGCTTATATTGTCTACTGTGTTAATCCTGTTTATTTGCCTGCTTGCCTTGTCCTGTCTGGGCTTGTGCGGTCTGGGTCATTTCAACGATCTTCAAATTGTCGTGGTCTTTGAAGTGTTGGAAGAAAGCACGGGCTTTTGTGGTCAGCCATTGGTGGTACTTTTGCAGTGCTTGGCTCTTTTGACGCTCTGCATAGGTATGGATATAGGTCTGATCCAGCTTGTTCATGGCGTGATTCAGTAGTAGTTCAGCGGTCATGTAATCCACGTCCAAATCCATCCATGCGGTACGCGCCAGCTTTCTGAGTGAATGACTGCACCAGACTCCCTCACTCACTGTTTTAATCAGCTCATTGGCTTTATTAGGGGTTTGAGGTCCAACGGAACGAAAGTGTACGTTTAGAGGGTTATCTATCTGTATTTAATGAAATTTATTATTACCTAGCGCCTTTTCTTTATATGCACTACTATTTATAATAATTGAATAGCTTGAGTGGGAATATGGACATAC
>NZ_JATABF010000066.1:0-16862 GCF_036533715.1 Vibrio sp. M260121
AACCTAGACAATAAAATAAATGGTGGCTACGACGGGATTCGAACCTGTGACCCCATCATTATGAGTGATGTGCTCTAACCAGCTGAGCTACGTAGCCAACAATATGTTTTAACAACATATGTATTCTTTTAATTAAGATGGTGCGGTCGGAGAGACTTGAACTCTCACACCTTGCGGCGCCAGAACCTAAATCTGGTGCGTCTACCAATTCCGCCACGACCGCGTCTTAATTGTTGTTATCGAGAGAATTGGTAAAACCTCAATAACGTCCCTTTAAAGGGAAAATATGGCAGGGCTACCTGGATTCGAACCAGGGAATGGCGGCATCAAAAGCCGCTGCCTTACCGCTTGGCGATAGCCCTACATTGCTCTAATAAAAGAGACTTTAATCATGGTGCGGTCGGAGAGACTTGAACTCTCACACCTTGCGGCGCCAGAACCTAAATCTGGTGCGTCTACCAATTCCGCCACGACCGCATAACTACTGAGTAAACTCAATAATTAAAATAGTGGCAGGTCTACCTGGATTCGAACCAGGGAATGGCGGCATCAAAAGCCGCTGCCTTACCGCTTGGCGATAGACCTGCAGGCAATAAATATATGGTGCGGTCGGAGAGACTTGAACTCTCACACCTTGCGGCGCCAGAACCTAAATCTGGTGCGTCTACCAATTCCGCCACGACCGCATATATTTATTTAATTTCGATTCAAGATGGTGCGGTCGGAGAGACTTGAACTCTCACACCTTGCGGCGCCAGAACCTAAATCTGGTGCGTCTACCAATTCCGCCACGACCGCATCTTGAAATCTATTAACCATTAGTTAATTGGTAAAAACTAATCGTTATAATTTTTTCTTTCATTAAAGAAAGAATGGTGGCTACGACGGGATTCGAACCTGTGACCCCATCATTATGAGTGATGTGCTCTAACCAGCTGAGCTACGTAGCCATCTTTTTGAGCGAGACAATATAAACCTTCACGCTCTAAGTGACAACCCTTTTTCTTAAAGGAATCTCACTTTGGAAAAATGGCAGGTCTACCTGGATTCGAACCAGGGAATGGCGGCATCAAAAGCCGCTGCCTTACCGCTTGGCGATAGACCTGCAGGCAGTAGTATTTCTACTACTTAAAACATGGTGCGGTCGGAGAGACTTGAACTCTCACACCTTGCGGCGCCAGAACCTAAATCTGGTGCGTCTACCAATTCCGCCACGACCGCATCTATTCCTAACTATTCTAATAAAAGAATGTTTAGGAATGGTGGCTACGACGGGATTCGAACCTGTGACCCCATCATTATGAGTGATGTGCTCTAACCAGCTGAGCTACGTAGCCAATACCATATTTTTCGTTCTCGTCGCTAAGTTGCCTTGTTGTCGGGAACGGCGCGCATTATGCGAAGTTGAGTGAGATCCGTCAACAGTTTTTTTCAATAAATCCCGCAAAATCCATCGTTCGCTTCCTTTTTAAACAAAGAGGCGCGTTTATGATCTAAAACTGGAAATAAATTGGCTCGGAGCGAGGGAGTTTATTTTCTGTTGTTTATGAAAGGTATAAAAAAAGCCAGCACTATGGCTGGCTTTTTATGTAAATGAAGTGTTTAAAATTCATTCACTTAATTATACGTTGAAGCGGAAGTGTACAACATCGCCATCTTTAACGATGTATTCTTTACCTTCTAGACGCCATTTACCTGCATCTTTCGCACCGCTTTCACCATTGCATTGGATGAAATCGTCGTAACCAACAACTTCTGCACGGATGAAGCCTTTTTCAAAGTCAGTGTGGATCTTCGCTGCTGCTTTTGGCGCAGTTGCACCAACAGGGATTGTCCATGCACGAACTTCTTTCACGCCAGCTGTGAAGTAAGTTTGTAGGTTTAGCAGTTCGTAACCCGCGCGGATAACACGGTTTAGACCTGGTTCTTCGATGCCAAGGTCAGCTAGGAACTCTTCACGCTCGTCGTCTTCTAGTTCAGCCATCTCTGATTCGATCGCTGCACATACAGGAACAACAACGTTGTTTTCTTTTGCTGCAAACTCACGTACTGCGTCTAGGTACGCGTTGTCTTCAAAACCATCTTCGTTCACGTTAGCGATGTACATAGTTGGTTTTAGCGTCAGGAAGTTTAGGTAGCCAATTGCTGCTAGTTCTTCTTTCGTAAGCTCAACAGTACGCGCCATGCCACCTTCCGTTAGGATAGGAAGCAGTTTTTCTAGAACGGTTAGTTCGAATTTTGCGTCTTTATCGCCGCCTTTTGCTTTCTTAGCGTTACGCTGAATCGCGCGCTCACAAGAATCAAGGTCAGCCATTGCTAGCTCAAGGTTGATAACTTCAATATCTTCGATTGGAGATACTTTACCTGCAACGTGAACGATGTTGTCGTTTTCGAAACAACGTACAACGTGGCCGATTGCGTCAGTTTCACGGATGTTCGCTAGGAATTTGTTACCTAGACCTTCACCGCGAGATGCACCTGCAACTAGACCAGCGATGTCTACGAATTCCATTGTAGTAGGCAGAACTTTCTGTGGGTTAACGATCTTTGCTAGAGCATCTAGACGTAGATCTGGCACAGGAACCACACCAGTGTTTGGTTCAATGGTACAGAACGGGAAGTTTGCTGCTTCAATACCCGCTTTAGTTAGTGCGTTAAACAGAGTTGATTTACCAACGTTAGGAAGACCAACGATGCCACATTTAAAACCCATGATAGTAACCTTATTCAGCTTTGAACGTGTGGAGGCGATTTTGTGCTTTTGATAGACCATCCTTAATTAGGATATCTAGACAGCGCACTGACTCGTCAGCTGCGGCGTCTAGTAGCTCTTGCTCTTTTGCTGGAGCTTTGCCTAGTACAAAACCTGCCACTTTATCTTTGTGTCCCGGATGGCCGATGCCGATACGAAGACGATAAAAATCTTTGTTATTGCCCAGTTTGCTAATCGTGTCACGCAGACCATTATGGCCACCGTGACCGCCACCTTTCTTAAACTTAGCGACACCTGGCGGTAAGTCTAGCTCGTCATGAGCAACCATGATCTCTTCTGGCTTAATTTGGTAAAACTTCGCGAGAGCTGCGATCGCCTTGCCAGATAGGTTCATGAAGGTGGTTGGGATTAGCAAACGGAGATCCTGGCCATTGACCAAAATGCGTCCTGTTAGGCCAAAGAACTTTGGTTCGTTCTTCAGGGTAACGTTGTGAACGCGAGCTAATTCTTCTACAACCCAAGCGCCCGCATTGTGGCGAGTTTTGGCGTATTCTGGTCCCGGATTAGCAAGACCAACAAGAAGTTTGATTGGTTGAGTCAAGGTTAGGATCTCTCTGGAATCTCAAAAAGCGCAGTATGATAGCACAGAATTCTCACAGTGGGCGACCAAGGGATTTTCTGCCTATCGATACAAATAAAAAAACACCCCAAAGAGGGGTGCTTTTAAAATCAGTTTAACTGAAATGTTCGTATTAGTTGAACATTGCAGAGATTGACTCTTCGTTGCTGATACGACGGATTGCTTCAGCTAGCATGCGAGATAGGCTTAGTGTGGTCACTTTGCCAGTTGCAGCCATCTCTTTAGATAGAGAGATAGAGTCAGTTACGATAACTTGGTCAAGAACAGAGTTCTTGATGTTGTCTGCAGCGTTACCAGAGAAAACAGCGTGAGTTGCGTAAGCGAATACACGCTTAGCACCGCGTTCTTTTAGCGCTTCAGCTGCTTTACATAGTGTGCCACCTGTATCGATCATATCATCAACGATCACACAGTCACGACCTTCAACGTCACCGATTAGGTTCATTACTTCAGAAACGTTTGCACGTGGACGACGCTTGTCAACGATAGCGATGTCGATGTCGCCTAGTGCTTTTGCAGTTGCACGAGCGCGAACAACGCCACCTAGGTCAGGAGAAACCACTACAGGATTTTCTAGACCACGAGATTGCATGTCTTCTAGAAGTACTGGCGTACCGAAGATGTTATCAACTGGTACATCGAAGAAGCCTTGGATTTGCTCTGCGTGTAGGTCGATAGTTAGAACGCGGTCTACGCCAACGTTAGATAGGAAATCAGCAACAACTTTTGCAGTGATTGGCACACGCGCAGAACGTACACGACGGTCTTGGCGAGCGTAGCCGAAGTAAGGAATTACTGCAGTGATACGACCTGCTGAAGCACGGCGCATTGCATCAATCATAACAACCAATTCCATTAGGTTGTCGTTAGTCGGTGCACAAGTGGATTGAATGATGAAAACATCACTACCACGAACGTTCTCGTTGATTTGAACTGCAACTTCGCCATCAGAAAAGCGAGAAACAGATGCATCACCAAGAGAGATGTAAAGACGATCAGCAATACGTTGGGCTAGTTCAGGTGTTGCGTTACCAGCAAATAGCTTCATATCAGGCACGGTGGAAACCTCGGGTTTGCGTCCAGTTTAAATAGGTCGGTGTGAGGCTGATTGGTATTCAGCCAAAGTCTCTTTTAGTGGCGAAATATTTCGCCCTTGAGCGACAAATGCCGAGACTTTATCAGAGAGTTGTGCAAGGATAGTTTCTGCTTCGGATTTGCTCGAAAATTCAGCAAAAACGCAAGATCCTGTCCCCGTCAATCTTGACGGCGCGTATTGTAGCAGCCATGAAAGTTGCTTATCAACCTCTGGGTAGAGCATTCGTACAATTTTTTCGCAATCGTTTACGCTTGGTGCGTTTAAAAGCGTTTCTAAATCGCGTTTTGGCGTATTTCGGGTCAGATCTGGATGACCGAATATGTCGGCGGTTGCAATGGAAACATTTGGGCGAACAACCAAATACCATTTCTCATCTGGATGAGCCGGAGAAAGTTTCTCGCCAACGCCTTCAGCAAATGCGGCAAAACCACGCACAAATACTGGCACATCCGCACCAAGCGCAAGGCCAATTTCGGCTAATTCGTCATCACTCAGATTAGTTTGCCATAGGTAATTAAGCGCAACTAACGCCGTTGCTGCATTAGAAGAACCGCCGCCAATTCCGCCGCCCATCGGTAGGATCTTATGTAGATCGATATGTGCACCGTATGAGCAATTCGCGAAACGTTGAAGTGCAGTTGCTGCTTTCCAGATTAAGTTGTCTTTTAGAGGAACACCTTCGATCTCTGGCGAAATCGTGATATCACCAGAGTCGTTTGCTTGAATGGTGAGTTCATCGCCGTGATCGACGAATTGGAATAGTGTTTGTAGCTCGTGGTAGCCGTTTTCAGTGCGGCCATTGATATAAAGAAAGAGATTCAATTTCGCAGGAGATGGCCAGCGGGTTGAAATATCGATCATTGGGTGATGTTCCATTTTGTGATCACTAAATTAATTTTTACGTCTGCTGTGCTCAGCTTTAACTTGTTTGGTAGAGGCAATGTCTGTTGATGCCATTCAATGTCACCATAGCGTTGATACGCGATGTTCCAATCATTCGGGCCGATCTGTTTATCGAGCGCTTGTAATGTATTGGTTGGTGAAAGCTGGAAAGAGTCTGCATCGGTTGGTAAACCGAGTAGCCAATCTGGCATGTGGTCGACTGGCATCATCAAACCGGTCAAACGGAAAATGAGTTGGTTAGCATCACGAGCAGAGAGTACTTGATCATCGTACGTTTCGACTGTCGCGCCTTGCGGGGTGATCGTGAGCTTTAATGCGGTTTGACCAAGTAGAGTCGTTAAACGCAATTGACTTAGAGCGGAAGAGTGCTTCCAGAAAAAATTCAGGCTTTGTCTTTGATCAGGGCCAATATAGCCAAGTTTGCCTGTAGCTTGAAAGTTATCAATGGTTTCCAGTCGCTGTTCATGCGCTTGCCACTCTACGCTGGTGACACTTTCAGGAACAGAACTACAACCCGCGAGTACTATGCTCGATAAGAGCAAGATGAGAAAGGAGCGTAAGGTCATGTTTGATGGCTTATTAATCAGTTTCATCGGTAATCGCTCACAACTATAGCATTGAAAAGCCGAGCGAAGGAAAACAAATCCGGCTTACCCTTTCAATAAATGCGTGCTTACAGTAAAATTCTGAACCTATTTTATAACCGATCTCAGAGATACCACGTTAGATGTCCTTGCTTGCTATTGGAATCAATCACAATACAGCGTCTGTTGACTTGCGAGAGAAAGTGGCGTTCGGACCCGATAAATTGGGCCCAGCACTTGAGCAACTCAGAGAGCACGAAGCCGTCAATGGCAGTGTGATTGTTTCTACCTGTAACCGTACCGAAGTGTACTGCGACGTGAAGCAAGGAGCGCGAAATAAGCTTATCGACTGGCTAGCCCAGTTCCATCAAGTTAATCAAGAAGACTTGATGCCGAGCCTTTATGTTCATGAAGAGCAAGCGGCGATTAAGCACTTGATGCGTGTTTCTTGCGGCCTTGATTCACTGGTACTTGGTGAGCCTCAGATTTTGGGTCAGGTAAAACAAGCGTTTTCTGATTCCCGAGATCATCAGGCGGTGGATACGTCGATTGATAAGTTGTTCCAAAAGACTTTTTCAGTCGCAAAACGTGTTCGAACAGAAACTGATATTGGTGGTAACGCGGTGTCGGTGGCTTATGCTGCCTGTACATTGGCGAAACACATCTTTGAATCACTGTCTGACTCAACGGTATTGTTGGTTGGTGCGGGTGAAACCATCGAACTGGTGGCGAAGCACTTAGCGTCTAACGGCTGTACTAAGATGATTGTTGCCAACCGAACGCGAGAGCGTGCTCTTGGTTTGGGTGAGCAATTTGGCGCAGAAGTGATCAGCTTGAATGAAATTCCTGACCATTTACCAAGGGCAGACATTGTCATCAGCTCAACGGCGAGTCCATTACCTATTATTGGTAAGGGCATGGTAGAGACTGCGTTGAAGAAACGTCGTCATCAGCCAATGCTTTTGGTGGATATTGCGGTCCCACGTGATGTGGAAGCGCAGGTGGGTGAATTGAGTGATGCTTACTTGTACTCGGTGGATGACTTACAGTCGATCATCGATAGCAACATCGAACAACGTAAAGTAGAAGCGATTCAAGCAGAAGCGATCGTCAGCGAAGAAAGTGCGGCATTTATGACGTGGCTGCGTTCACTCCAAGCCGTGGACAGTATTCGTGATTATCGCAAATCGGCTAACGAAATTCGTGAAGACTTACTAAGTAAGAGCCTACAATCATTGGCAACCGGTACAGACCCAGAAAAAGTGCTGCGCGAGCTTAGTAATAAACTCACCAACAAACTGATTCACGCCCCAACTCGTGCGCTGCAAAGTGCGGCAGAGCAGGGCGAACCAGCAAAATTAACGGTTATCCGCCAGACCCTTGGTTTGGATGATCTGTAACTCACGCTTTTTATTAAGAAAACGACACTATGAAAGCCTCTATTCTGACTAAGCTAGAAACGCTAGTAGAACGTTACGAAGAAGTTCAACATCTTCTTGGTGATCCTGATGTAATTGGAAATCAGGATAAATTCCGCGCTCTATCAAAAGAGTACTCTCAGCTAGAAGAAGTTACTAAGTGCTTCCAAGCGTATCAACAAGCGCAAGACGATCTTGCGGCTGCTGAAGATATGGCGAACGAAGACGACGAAGAAATGCGTGAAATGGCGCAGGAAGAAATCAAAGAAGCAAAAGATGCGATCGAGCGTCTGACTGATGAGCTACAAATTCTTCTTCTTCCGAAAGATCCAAACGATGACCGTAACTGTTTCCTAGAAATCCGTGCAGGTGCGGGTGGTGATGAAGCAGGTATCTTCGCTGGTGACCTGTTCCGTATGTACAGCAAATACGCAGAAAAGCGTGGCTGGCGTATCGAGGTTATGTCTTCAAACGAAGCAGAACACGGCGGCTACAAAGAGATGATCGCGAAAGTGAGCGGCGACGGTGCATACGGCGTGCTGAAGTTTGAGTCAGGCGGTCACCGTGTACAACGTGTACCAGCGACAGAATCTCAAGGTCGTGTTCATACTTCTGCGTGTACCGTAGCGGTTATGGCGGAAATCCCAGAAGCGGATCTGCCAGAAATCAAAGCAGCAGACCTAAAAATCGATACCTTCCGTGCATCTGGCGCGGGTGGTCAGCACGTTAACACCACGGACTCGGCAATCCGTATTACCCACTTACCAACTGGTACGGTAGTAGAGTGTCAGGACGAGCGTTCACAGCATAAGAACAAAGCGAAAGCGATGGCAGTACTTGCTGCGCGTATCGTTCAAGCGGAAGAAGAGCGTCGTGCGGCAGAAGTGTCTGACACACGTCGTAACCTACTAGGTTCTGGTGACCGTAGTGACCGTATCCGTACTTACAACTACCCACAAGGCCGTGTTTCTGACCACCGTATCAACCTAACCATCTACCGTTTGAATGAAGTGATGGAAGGTGACCTACAAAGCTTGATCGACCCAGTTGTTCAAGAGCACCAAGCAGACCAACTAGCGGCGCTAGCTGAGAACGGCTAATCGAATGAGCCAAGTTCAATCTATTGAGCAAGCACTCAAAAGTGCGACGGCAATTCTGACAGAAGGCGGCAAAGAGTCGCCTTCTCTCGATGCAGCTGTCCTTCTTTGCCATGTCCTTGGCAAACCACGAACCTACCTACTGACCTGGCCAGAAAAAGCATTAGAAGCAGAGCAACAAGCTCAGTTCGATGACCTTTTAGCGCGACGTATTGCTGGTGAGCCTGTAGCTTACATCATCGGTGAGCGTGAGTTTTGGTCGCTGCCACTTAAAGTCTCTCCATCCACGCTGATCCCAAGACCAGACACTGAACGTTTGGTTGAAGTCGCATTGGATAAAACTTACGAGCAGACTGGACCAATTCTTGACTTGGGTACTGGCACAGGGGCGATTGCGTTAGCGCTCGCGTCTGAGATGCCAAATCGCCAAGTGATGGGCGTTGACTTAAAGCAAGAAGCAAAAGAGCTTGCCGAGTACAACGCGTCGCAGTTAAACATCAAAAATGTGACGTTTGATCAAGGTAGTTGGTTCGAACCTATTGCCAGCGGAACAAAGTTTGCTTTAATTGTCTCCAATCCACCGTACATCGACGAAAAAGACCCACACCTCTCTCAAGGAGATGTGCGTTTCGAACCAAAATCGGCGCTGGTTGCCGATGAGAATGGTCTAGCCGATATTCGTCATATCTCTGATCTTGCGCGTCAATATTTGCAAGAGGGTGGGTGGCTCGCATTTGAACATGGTTATGATCAGGGCGAAGCCGTTCGTGAGATCATGACGCACTTTGGTTTTGAACAAGTCGTTACGGAAAAAGACTATGGTGATAACGATCGAGTGACGCTCGGTTGTTACAAACCGCAATAATAACGAGCAAGTCAGCAGTAACTTATAAAAGAGAAAGAAAATGTACGTAGCTCTAAAACACATTCACTTAGTAACGATCGCATTGAGCGCGACGCTACTATCGATCCGATTTGTATTGTTGATGATGGATTCTCCAAAGCGCAACAATCGCTTCTTGAAAGTTTTCCCACACATTGTTGATACGGCGCTATTGCTGTCAGGTATCGGCCTAATTATGGTGACCGGCTTTATTCCATTTACGGATGCTGCGCCTTGGCTAACCAACAAAATCACTTGTGTGCTGGCGTACATCGCTCTTGGTTTCTTCGCTCTGAAAATGGCGAAAAACAAGCTGCTGAGAATTTTTGCCTTCTTTGGCGCTCTGGGCTGGTTAGTCATGGCCGCCAATATTGCAGTATCTAAAAATCCAAACCTATTTGGGTAATCTTCATGCTTGAGTTTTTTGACGAAGATTTTGACAACATGGCGTTAGTGGAAGGCGCGTTAGAGCTAAACCACTCCATCAATCCAGACACCAATGTCCATTGGGCAAAACTTGAACTAGAACGCCTTTATAAAGAAGCGGAAGCTATCTTGGTTCACGAGACGGATGAAGAACAACGTTTCGAGTCGTTTCTGCGCTTATTCTTTTATGAGTGGGGCTTTAAAGGCGACGAGCAAGAGTACTTTATCTCTGACAACAGCTTTATCGACAAGGTGTTGGAGCGCAAGAAAGGTATTCCGGTAAGTCTTGGTGCCATCTTACTTTACTTGGGCAACCGTCTTGGCTTCCCGATGAAAGGGGTGACATTCCCGACTCAGTTTTTGATCAAAGTAGATTGGATGCACAAAACACCTGACTATATTAACCCGTTTAACGGTGAGTATGTCGGTGAGAAAATCCTTCAAGCTTGGTTGATTGGTCAAGAAGGCCCACTGGCAACATTAAAGCCAGAACACTTTGAAGAAGCGGACAACCCGACTGTAATTGGTCGCTGGTTGGCGTTGATTAAGAGCGCCATGTTACGTGAAGAGCGTTACACATTGGCGCTGCGCTGTACCAATCTTGCGTTGACGTTTGTACCTGATGACCCATACGAAATTCGTGACCGTGGTTTTATCTTCCAGCAGTTGGATTGCCATCAGGTCGCGGTGTCTGATTTTCAGTACTTTATTGACCAATGCCCAGACGATCCGGCATCAGAGCTACTAAAATCACAAGTTAACGCCATGAGCGAAAAGCACGTTACGCTTCACTAATTTTATCGGCATGCTCAAACGGCATGTCGAAGACAGATAAAAGAGAATCAAAATGGAACAGAAAATCGTTAATATTGGCGACATTCAAGTTGCTAACGACAAGCCATTCACCCTATTTGCAGGTATGAACGTTCTTGAGTCTCGTGATCTTGCTATGCAGATCTGTGAGCACTACGTAAAAGTAACGGACAAGCTTGGTATCCCATACGTGTTTAAGGCGTCATTCGACAAAGCGAACCGCAGTTCTGTTCACTCATACCGTGGCCCAGGTCTAGAAGAAGGCATGAAAATCTTCCAAGAGCTGAAAGACACGTTCGGCGTGAAGATCATCACTGATGTTCATACTGAAGCACAAGCTCAACCAGTTGCTGACGTAGTTGACGTTATCCAGCTTCCTGCATTCCTAGCTCGTCAAACTGATCTTGTTGAAGCAATGGCAAAAACAGGTGCGGTGATCAACGTTAAGAAACCTCAGTTCATGAGCCCTGGTCAAGTGGGTAACATCGTTGAGAAGTTTGCAGAATGTGGTAACGAAAACATCATCCTTTGTGAGCGTGGTTCTTGCCACGGTTACGACAACCTAGTGGTTGATATGCTTGGCTTTGGTGTGATGAAAAACGCATCGAAAGGCAGCCCAATCATCTTTGACGTGACGCACTCACTACAAATGCGTGACCCATCGGGCGCGGCATCTGGCGGTCGTCGTGAGCAAACGGTTGAACTGGCGAAAGCAGGTCTAGCTACAGGTATTGCTGGTCTATTTATTGAAGCGCACCCGAACCCAGATCAAGCACGTTGTGATGGCCCATCTGCGCTACCGCTAGACAAACTAGAGCCGTTCCTAGCGCAAATGAAATCGCTAGACGATCTAATCAAGAGCTTTGCAGAAATCGACATCAAATAATCGATTGTTGTGAATGTTTAGATGAAATGGTCAGCCCGTGCGCTGGCCATTTTTGTATCGACATATTCATTCTGCCTCACTATCCTTTTCTCGCTTCTCGCTTCTCGCTTCTCGCTTCTCGCTTCTCGCTTCTCGCTTCTCGCTTCTCGCTTCTCGCTTCTCGCTTCTCGCTTCTCGCTTCCTTACCCCGCCTTGATTATGTCTATAATTTGCTTAGATTTAAGACTATCTAACTTGTCATCAGCAAACTGCGTCGCAGAAACATGAAATCAATATTTTAGTGTTTTACACTAGTGCTAAGTTTGCGCGTTTTAGCCCAGTGAGAGGACCGTTTCTTGGCTGCTGAGCGCGCAATGCAGTGGAACCCGGACGATAAAAAGGTAAAACAATGAAGCAACGCCTGATTGTAAAGACCGCTTTGAGCGCGGCTATCTTGGCAACTCTTGCCGGATGTGCAACGCAACCAGCACATGAATGGAATGAAGACACAACTTACAAACTGACCGTACTGCACACCAATGACCACCACGGTCGTTTTTGGCAAAACAAGTACGGTGAGTACGGCATGGCGGCACGTAAGACGCTGATTGATGAACTGCGTGCAGAGATTCAAGCCGAAGGCGGTAGCGTGCTTCTACTATCAGGTGGTGATATCAACACTGGTGTTCCTGAGTCTGACTTACAAGATGCTGAGCCTGACTTCAAAGGCATGAGTAAGATTGGTTACGACGCAATGGCGCTGGGTAACCACGAATTCGACAACCCACTGGAGGTGTTGTTCAAACAGCAAGAGTGGGCAAACTTCCCAATGCTGTCTGCCAATATTTACGACAAAGAAACCGGCGAGCGATTGTTCCAACCTTATGCCATGTTCAACAAGCAAGGCATCAAGATTGCCGTGATTGGCCTTACGACAGAAGACACGGCAAAACTGGGTAACCCAGAGTACATCGGCGAGGTTGATTTCCGCGACCCGAAAGAAGAAGCGAAAAAGCTGATTGCTGAACTAAAGCAAACTGAAAAGCCAGATCTTATCTTTGCAGTTACACATATGGGTCACTATGAAAACGGCAACCGTGGTGTGAATGCTCCCGGTGATGTGGCCTTGGCTCGCTACCTAAATGAAGGTGATTTGGACATGATTGTGGGTGGTCACTCACAAGAGCCAGTTTGTATGGAAGGCCCTAACGTCATTAAGAAGAACTTTAAGCCGGGTGACGAATGTAAGCCAGATGAGCAAAACGGTACTTACATTGTGCAAGCGTACGAGTGGGGTAAGTACGTTGGTCGTGCTGATTACGAATTCCGCAATGGCGAACTGTCGATGGTGAGCTACGATCTGATTCCGGTTAACTTGAAGAAGAAAATCAAAGTGAACGGCGAGTCTCAACGTATATTGGTTCAAGATGAAATTGCACAAGACTCGGCAATGCTGGATTTCCTTCGCCCTTACCAAGAAAAAGGTCAGGGCCAGTTGAATGTGAAAATTGCCGAATCTAACGGCAAGCTAGAAGGTGATCGCAACGTTGTTCGTTTCCAGCAAACTAACCTTGGTCGCTTGATTGCAACCGCCCACATGGAGCGCGCTAAAGCGGATTTCGCTGTGATGAACTCGGGTGGTGTTCGTGATTCGATTGAAGCAGGTGACATCACATACAAAGACGTGCTGACGGTTCAGCCATTTGGCAACATGGTGTCTTACGTCGATATGTCGGGTAAAGAAGTGCTCGATTACTTAAACGTCGTGGCGACAAAGCCAGTTGACTCAGGTGCTTACGCTCAGTTTGCTGGCATTACCATGACGGTTGAAAATGGCAAAGTATCGAATGTTTTTATCGGTGAAAAACAGCTTCGCCTAGATGGTCAATACCGCTTTACCGTACCAAGCTACAATGCTTCAGGTGGTGATGGTTACCCGAAAGTGAATACTCATCCGGGTTACGTCAACACGGGCTTTACAGATGCAGAGGTACTGAAAGAGTTCTTGGAGTCACACAGTCCTATTGATGTAAATGAGTACGCGCCTTCTGGTGACATCGTTTACAAGTAAAAAGCGATTGACTCAAAGTCGCTGATACCATTAACTTAAAGCGCTGCTCCTCACTCGGGGCAGCGTTTTTTGTTTTATAAGGAGAATCTTGATGACTCCGGCCATTAATCTTGCGAAAAAGAAAAAAGTTACACACACCATTCACCAATACGAGCACGATCCAAGAGCAGACAGCTATGGACTAGAAGCGGCTGAGGTATTGGGACAAGATCCAAAGAAAATATTCAAAACCTTGTTGTTCTGTTTGAACGGCGAGCCAAAGAACCTTGCGGTTGCGATTATCCCTGTTGATCAAAAGCTGAACCTAAAACTGGCGGCGAAAGCAGCGAAGGGCAAAAAGGCTGATATGGCCGATCCGGAAATCGCGCAAAAGACCACAGGATATGTTGTTGGTGGGATCAGTCCCTTAGGCCAGAAAAAAGCGCTGCCAACTTTTTTACATGAGAGCGCAACAGAGCAAGACACCATCTGTGTAAGTGCAGGTAAGCGTGGTTTAGAAATCGAGTTAGCACCGAAAGATTTACTAAGTCTAACTCGCGGTCAGTTTGCCCCTCTTTGTTTGTAAAAACATGACAAATAAAAAGGACGCTCATGAGCGTCCTTTTTTGATCTTGCCAGTCAGTGAAGCATTACTTCTTCAAACTCAATGTACCACCAGTGCGTTTAGCTGGTTTGCTTGGCTTCGCGGCATTTGGATTCATGTAATGCTGCTTCGGCTTACTCGGTGATTGAGGTTTGTTTGCTGAGTGCGTATTGCTCGATGCATCTGGTTTACGATGCGATTTACCATGCTCGCCTTGCGGTCTGCTGCGTTCACCTTGTGGTTTCGCTTTGTAATGCTCTTTTGCTGGGCGTCCACCTTCATCATCACGTTGACGACGTTGTTGGCCTTTTTTTGAGTTCGGGGCATGACGGAATTCATCAGCATTGTTGCCACGGAACGTACGAGTTTTCTGGTTGCGGCGCGCCGTTGAACCTTGGTTCTCTTCACGGCTATCATACAGCTTCGCGTCGGTCGCTTTACGAATGTTGTGGCCTCTAGAATCTGTTTTTGATGCTTCTTCTGTGCCCACAGAGCCTTCACACATTGCTAGGATCTCTGCCACTTCGTCGTCACTTAGGTAACGCCATTTACCATTAGGAATGCCATCAAGTGAGATGTTCATAATACGTACGCGACGCAGTTTGAAAACTTCGTAGCCTAGCGCTTCACACATACGACGGATCTGACGGTTCAGACCTTGAGTTAGTACGATACGGAAAGAGAATTTGGTCTCTTTCTCTACTTTACAAGGCAGAGTAACCGTATCAAGAATCTTCACGCCGCTCGACATCTGCTTAAGGAATTCACCGGTGATTGGCTTATCAACGCGTACTACGTATTCTTTCTCGTGGTTGTTACCAGCACGTAGGATCTTGTTTACGATGTCGCCATCGTTGGTTAGGAAGATCAAACCATCGGAAGGTTTATCCAGACGGCCGATAGGGAAGATACGTTTTTTGTGACCGATGAAATCAACGATGTTGCCCGGAATATCGCGCTCAGTAGTACAAGTGATACCGGTTGGTTTGTTCAACGCGATGTAAATCGGTTTTTCTTTCGCTGCTACAGGATTGCCATCCACGCACACATCATCGCCTGGCAGTACTTTTGTGCCCATCTCTGGTTGTTGACCATTAATAGTGACACGGCCTTGCTCAATAAGACGGTCTGCTTCACGGCGCGAGCAGAAACCCGTTTCGCTGATGTATTTGTTTAAGCGTTTTGCGTTGTCTTGTGACATGTAAGTCTCCTAACGTTTCACAACGGCGGTTGATAGAAGTGCCTGCTGCTGATTAAAGCAGCAAGGCGAGATAAGGTCGGGCATTCTAGCACCGAGAATCCGGTTAGCCTAAACGTTTTTGATGACGTTCACGCGTCTCCATTTTCTTTTCAGCACTCTTTCTTAATAGAACGTACACAGCACCACTGCCACCGTGGAATCGTTGTGCACTGTGAACACATTGCACTTCACGAATTTGTTGCAACCAACTCGCGACAAAACTCTTCATTAATGCTGGTGGATTCGAGCGTTCGCCACGGCCATGCACGATGACGACCGTTCGGATGTCCATCTCAATACATTGCTTGAGGAATTTAACGACTTCGTCACGCGCTTCTTTTAGCGTTTTACGGTGCAGATCAAGTCGAGCTTGGATCGGGTACTTACCAAGGCGTAGTTTGCGGTATACGCCATCTTGTACACCATCTCGTTTGAACTCGATAAACTCATCGGGTTTGAGCATTTCTGCATGGTCAATCGACAAGTATTCAGGATCATCTTCAGTGAGCCAAATCGCGGCTTCGCGCTTCGCCAATTGAGCATCTGTCACGTGATGCACTTTTTTATGGTTAGCGGTGTCTTGGTCGATAGGCTTTACATCGCCCATCATCTGTTGGAACAGATCAAAATCGTCGTCTTGAGACATAACGGCAATCTCATAAAGAACAGGGTAGGAATAGTAAGATTATATCAATGAGTGGTGTATTGGGATCAAATAAAAAACCGGAGTAGGCAAGTAACCAACTCCGGTGCAAAGCGTTTCTAGAGCTAAGCGAGATCTAGTGAGGAGATTTGTCGTTCATAACCTTGTACACGAAGAAACCGCCGTAAAACAGCATTAGACCAATTGCCCCAAAGATTACAATCATTGACGATAGTCCCACCGCATTACCAAATAGGAGATCAAGCCAAAAGTCCATATGTTTCCTCCAAGATATTTCCGACATGGATAACGTTAATGGGTGGTGTTTTTTTGCACACTGATCTGGATCAATTATGTTGCCGAGGTTAATAATCTGTATTTTATTGTGGGTTCTTAGTCACATTTCACGTGCTAGTGTTCAGTAAATCATCAAACGAATTAAGACATTACGTTTTTTTGTAAAAAGCGCTTGCGTCTCTCTAAAGAATCCGTAATATACGCATCCGTTGACGGGGATAAGTCCTCAGTTAAACATCTCGGTGAATAGCGCAGCTTGGTAGCGCATCTGGTTTGGGACCAGAGGGTCGGGGGTTCGAATCCCTCTTCACCGACCACTTTCAGAAAGCCTGCTCAATGAGCAGGCTTTCGTCGTTTTGGGCTTTTTGATTCGAGAACGCTTCGCTTCGGGAACGGGCTCCGTCCTGAGAGATGCGAGATAGGGGAACGCTACGCTCCGAGAGTCGGGAGCGCTTCGCTTTAGGGAGCGAGGGTTACTCGTTGAGAGTATAGAGAAAAGGTATCTTGATTAAGAAGGGTGTTGACGGAACTTGTTCCTAGAAAAGCAAAATAAAGTCGAATCCCGAATCCCGAATCCCGAATCCCGAATC
>NZ_JATABF010000067.1:0-16739 GCF_036533715.1 Vibrio sp. M260121
ACCAAGAGGACGGGTAGAGCTTCAATAAAGGTGCTTTGGGAAGGATGGTTTAAACTGCAAACCATCCTTGAAGGCTACGAACTCGCAATGTCTTTTGATCACTAGACTTGTGATCAAGAGACAGGCCTTGTCGCTGGGTTTTGTTTTTTTGTAATCGAGAAACAGGGCGCTATTGGTAGACAGTCTGGTTGCGACCACTTTCTTTCGCTTGATATAAACGGTCATCGGCCACTTTTATCTGTTGGTCTAGATTACCCTGTATATTTGACACGCCAACACTGATGGTCACTTGAATGTCTTCTTCCTGATACGGAATAGGGGTTTTCTCTACTCTTTGGCGCATTTGCTCTAAACGAGTGACGAAATCATCATAGCTTCCACAAGCTTGAATGCAGAATTCTTCCCCACCAAAGCGAGCGATGACGTCTTCAGGGAAGTAAATCTTTAGGATATTCGCTACCATCACCAGTGCAGCATCACCGCCATCATGCCCGTAGTTATCGTTGACCTTCTTGAAAAAGTCGATGTCCAGCATAGCGATATTACGCTTCTCGCAGCCACCACAAGCTTGTCCAAACAAAAAGCGGCGGTTCCATAAACCAGTTAGAGCATCTTGGTTTGCCATTCTAAATAGCTCAGTGGTTGCTTCTTTCATGTCTAAGATTTGATGAACGCGGCAAAAGAATTCTTCTTGATTGAAAGGCTTATATAGAAAGTCATTCGCACCCGCCTTAAGAAAACGTGCGGTCATGGTGTGATCGTCGCTTCCTGAGATGCCTAATATAGCAAGTTGGTTCTTATCCAATTTCTGGCGCAACTCGCGAATCATGGTAATACCATCTTTTACTGGCATATCGTGGTCAGTCAGCACTAGGGTGATATCTGGGTTTTGCTCGATCAACTCGATGGCTTGTTGACCATTTTCAGCTTGCAACGTTTGGATGTACTGGTGTTCTAACAATTGCACAACGTGGCGACGAACCGTCATCGAATCGTCAACGACTAAGCACTTGTGTCGCTGATTATTGGTCAATCGTTTGATCAGTGGAAGGAGGTACGAGACGGAAGCCATACTGTCTTTTAGAATGTAGTCCAACACGCCCTTCGCCAGCATTTTTTCACGAACATCATCTTGAAACATTGCCGTAAGTACGATGACTTTTTGTTGATGAGCTAAAGAGAGATCGATGATTTCGCCTTCTTGGGCGTCAGGTAAGCAGTAATCTAATACCGCACACAACAGCTCTGGTTTAGTCGCTAAAATGGATTGAGCGTCCGCATAGCTCTCTGCAGCAAGTACCTCATAACCAGCCTGAGTTAAGATCTGTACGAGATAGTTTCTAAAGGCGCGACTGTCTTCGACGACCAGTATTTTATTACTCAAAGAAGTGTCCTTACTTTTTTAGTGTTATTTGAATCAATAATAACGAAATATGAATACATCGCTATTAAAAACTCCGACAAAAATTTCCAATATTGACTCCAGATAACAGTATTTCCAATACGTATATTTGCAGCTATACTGTGTTTTTGAACAGTGTATTTGTGTGTAGAGCGTGATTGAGCGAGTAAGAAAAATTATTCACGTAGATATGGATTGTTTCTATGCGGCGGTAGAAATGCGAGACAATCCAAATTACCGTGGGATTGCGCTTGCAGTAGGTGGCCATGAGAAGCAGAGAGGTGTCATCAGCACGTGTAATTATGAAGCACGTAAGTTTGGTGTACGCAGTGCAATGCCAACCGCAAGAGCATTACAACTATGTCCGAACCTCCTCGTCGTTCCGGGGCGCATGCACGTGTATAAACAAGTTTCTCAGCAGATTCGCGCCATTTTTGAACGATATACATCGCTGATTGAACCGCTTTCTCTTGATGAGGCTTATCTCGATGTTACCGACTCTACGGTATGTCGTGGTTCCGCGACCTTGATTGCGGAATCGATTCGCAATGATATCCGAAATGAGCTGGGAATTACTGCATCTGCAGGCATTGCTCCGATTAAGTTTCTTGCCAAAGTCGCCTCCGACATGAACAAACCCAATGGCCAGTTTGTGATTCCACCCGATAAAGTCCAAGAGGTGGTCGATAAATTGCCTTTGGAAAAGATTCCAGGTGTTGGCAAAGTGAGTTTAGAGAAACTCCATCAGGCTGGCTTCTATCTATGTGAAGACATAAAAAACAGTGATTACCGTGAACTATTGCGTCAGTTCGGCCGTCAAGGTGCTTCGCTTTGGAAACGCAGTCATGGTATTGATGATCGTGAAGTGGTGGTGGAACGTGAACGTAAATCGGTTGGGGTAGAGCGAACCTTTAGCGAAAACATTTCGACTTACGATGAATGTTGGAAGGTGATTGAAGATAAGTTGTACCCTGAACTGGAGAGACGCTTAGAAAAAGCCAGTCCAGATAAATCGATCATCAAGCAGGGTATCAAGCTTAAGTTTGCCGATTTTCAGCTCACAACGATTGAGCACATTCACCCCCAACTGGAACTGGATGACTTCAAAGTTCTGTTAAGAGACATTCTTAAGCGCCAAAACGGTCGAGAGATACGCTTGTTAGGCTTGAGTGTGATGCTCAAGCCTGAAGAACAAGCACGGCAATTGAGTTTCTTCTAAGCTCGCGCTAACTCAACTTGCTTGAGCACGTGTTCAAAAGAGACATTTGCCATTGAACCATAGCCTCGAAGTTTACTGGCTTTAAGTTGAGTGATAATTGGCGTGCTAATGCCACATAGGAATCGAGCTACGGCAGCATTACTGATCGCCGTTGGTGAAAGCTGAACAAACTCATCAACCCAAGCGGACAAATGTGCCAGTTCAGGTTGTTCTTGCTGTGGTTGAGGGAATGATGCGACTTGTCCACGACATACTGAGCAGTGACCACATTGCGTCGGTGCATTGTGATCAGCAAAGTAATGCGCTAATTGATAGCTCAAGCAGTCCGATGATTGGAACAGATTCAACATCGTATGAATTCGTTCAATGTCTTTTTGTTCTTTAGATTGGAACAGTTCAACCAAATGTTGAGAGGTCGCTTCTTGGTTTTGTGGCGCAGGGAGAACCGAATACACATCCGTTAGCTGTTTACTCTCTAATTCAATCCAACCGTTTTGGTGGAAGTAATCAAGCGCCGCAACCACACGGCTGCGCTCAGATTGATAGTTCATCCACAACGCTTCTAAATCTACTTGGCACCACACTTTCGCTTTGGTCGAGCAAGCAAAAATAGCTTCAATAAACTGGCGTCGCTCACCTTGGAACTGATTGAGGATGAAAGACCGGTCTTGCAGGAACTTGAAGCGATATTCCGCGAAATAACTGTATTTGGCTTCAATCACTTTTGCCAACTCTAGATAAACCAACAAGGTCTTCAGCGGCAGTTGGCGAATGTTGCTGTCGCGAGATAAGCGCAGCGCCATCACTTCCCACTGAGGCGTGTTCTCGCGAATTTGTTCCAGTACATAATTGATTGAGCTTGGCTCAGGCGTGTCGCCGTAAACAAAGTTCTCTAATACCGTTAAGCCAGAGGTATTACCAAGAAGAATACATTCCGAACGTTGCCCGTCACGTCCCGCTCGGCCAATTTCTTGTGCGTAGTTTTCGATAGATTTCGGTAAATCGAAGTGAATCACACGGCGAATATCGGATTTATCTACACCCATACCAAAGGCGATTGTGGCGACAATGCAGTCGATTTGCGAGTCCATGAATTGCTGTTGGATTTTCTCACGAATGTCACTCTTCATTCCCGCGTGATAAGCGTGAGCATTGATATCTAAACGAATCAGTGAGTTAGCAACTTGCTCTGCAGTTTGCTGTTGAGTCACGTACACGATGCTTGGCAGTTTCGGTGCAGCAGCAATAATGTCACTCAATTGAGTTAGCTTGTTTTCTTCTTCACATGGAAGTACCGAAATATCAAGATTAGAGCGATAGAAACCGGTAACAGTAATGTTCTCGCCAGCGATATCAAACTTACTTTGCATGTCCTCGATAACTGCTGGCGTAGCGGTTGCAGTCAGCAAAAGTGTTTGAGGGATATTCAGTTCGCGCTGGTATTGCGGCAGTTTAAGGTAGTCTGGACGGAAGTTATGACCCCACTCCGAGATACAGTGCGCTTCATCAACCACCATGAGAGAAAGTGGGATTTGACGAATGAACTCGCGAAAACGTTCGTTCTTGAGTCGCTCTACCGAGATCATCAAAATCTTGATATGCCCATTCTTCACGTCAGCCATCACCTGCTGGGTTTCTTCACGGCTTTGGCTACTGTCGATAGATGCCGCAGCAATGCCTCTGCTTTGTAAGAAACTAAGTTGGTCTTTCATCAATGCAAGAAGCGGTGAGATCACCAACGTCAGGTGTGGTAGCTGAGTAGCAGGAAGCTGGTAACAAAGCGATTTCCCTGAGCCAGTTGGGAAGATGGCAGCGGCTGAGTGTCCGTTCATTACAGCTTCAATCACCGGTTGTTGGCCGGGTCTTAATGAGTCAAACCCGAATACGGATTGAAGCGTTTGCTGAAGCGAGTCACTTTGCATAATAGGGAAACCTTGGTTTGATGATAAACTGGGTTACATTAACACACCCTGAGTGCCAAACGCGCGCCCTAAAAGTATGAACAAAGTCGATTTAGTCCAAATAATCATTCAACAACTCGAAGATAAACTGCAAGTTGCTCATGCCTCGACTCAGAGAGCGATTGACGCCGCAACGGATGAAGAAACCGTGCCCGAGCATAAGTACGATACGCTAGCTTTAGAGGCTTCTTACCTCGCACATGGGCAAGCGATGCGCGTGCAAGAGAGTGAAGAAGAGCTTCGCCAGTACCGCACTCTTGTGTTGCGTGATTTTGTCGATGCTCGTATCGCGGTTGGTGCTTATGTGGAATTAGTGGACGAGAACGATGTTGAAAGAGCTTTCTTTATCGGCCCTTGCTCTGGCGGCTTGACTGTCGAGTGGCACGGCAAAGAGGTGTTTGTTCTTACGCCGAAATCACCCCTTGGTCGTGCTTTGATGGGGAAAGAAGAAGGGGAAGAAGTGGAGATGAAAATTGGCGATAAAACAACTTGTTATGAAGTCGTGACGATTTGCTGACATCCCACCCATAGGTGGCTGTTATAGTTAAACAGAATAACCATGAAAAAGAGAAAGTAATGAAGAAACTGCTCACGCTCTCCTTGTTGACTATCAGTGCCAGTGGCTACGCAGCTCAGTGTCGCGTTGATATTAACAACGAAGTTCGTATGGATGGTCAGAACTTAGAAATCGTACATGCCAATGGTGAAAAAGCGGTCGTCGATGAAGACAATAACTTGTTCATCAAAGGTGAAATGATCGAGCTAGACGATGATCAAAAAGCGGCAATTGAAAGTTACCGCGAGAAGATGAATGCTTATATTCCGCAAGCGAAACAGCTGGCGAGTGATGGCTTAGCGCTAGCAAATGACATCATCGATGATATCGCAGTAAGCCTTGATGCGCCTGACTCGTTTGATAACGTTAAGGTTGCGGTAAAGGATTTCTTTGCCGATGTAGAAGCCCGTTACTACAAAGATGGTGATTTTATTCTACCTGCTGACAGTTTTGATTCGATGACAGAATCATGGTCACAAGACTTCGAAAAGGCACAAGAAATCTTTAACAAAGAATTCCTAACCAGCGCTTTTGACGCTTTGTCTGCCAAGATGAAAGAAGATGGTGGTTTGAACTTAACTGCGTTGTCTGAAAGCATGACGGAGCTGCAAGCCAAGGTACAAGAACGCTTAGCTGAGCATTCGAAAGACGTCGAAAAACAAGCGGAAGATTTGTGTGAATCACTGGATGATATGGCAGGTGAAGAACAAGATCTGCTGAAGAAGATCCCTGCATTAAAAGATTACCAAGTCTTCACGATCTAATTCGCGAAACACAAATAACAAAGAGCGCCTGTTATCGGCGCTCTTTTTACATGGGTACTATTCAGTATCTATTCGGGTTATTCCGCATTCATCTGAGTTAGCTTATCGCCCACTGGTTTCGAGAAGTTGAAGCCATCGTGCTCATCCCAGTTGATTGACCATGTCATCACACCAGCGTAGTTCGGGTAGTTAAACGCTGGTTTCACTGTGCCACATGAAGTGCCTTTAGTCAGACAGTCTAGCGCGTCTAGAATGTTCTGTGTTGGCGCCTGACCTGAGTTAGCTGAGCTTGGACCTGATGGCAAGCCAATCGCCACTTGGTCATCACGCAGTGGTTCAAACATGGTACCGTCGGCCAATTCAAAACCTTCAATCAGCATCTTAGATTGTGCCACCATCATATCCACAGAACCTTCTGGTGCGGAGCCAGGCATGTATGGGTTTGGCAGGCCGCCGTTGTTGTATAGTTGAACATGTAGTAGGTCGAGTGTGCTGCGTGTTTCGTTAATAACAGGAATGTACGCGCCCCAAATACCGCTATAAGCAATGTAGCCACCTTGTACGTAAGGGTGCTCAGGTGCCATGGTTAGGTACATATCGCCGCCCATGCTCTGCTCGATTTGCAGCAACGCACCACCTAAACGAGCTTGGATTTGCGAACCATGCAGCAGGTTAGAGCCACTTTCTAGATCCACATCCAAACCATCGAAGCCCCATTCGGCAATCAATGCGGTCAAGCTCGATACGAAGTTTGCTTCATCTTGGTCTGTGTTGAGTGTAATCGTACCTTCAGCACCACCAAGAGACAGAACGAACTTCTTACCTTTAGCTTGCAGTGCGGCCATGTCTTGTTTGAATTGAGTTGGGTCTAGCGCAGGACAATCACTGTAGATGTCACCAGAATACAGGTTGAAGTGCACTGTACCATCGCTGTTACGGTCGTTTTCTGCAAAGGCAATATCAATCACATCCCATGCATCAGACATATCCGCTAGGCGAATAGGACAGCCCGCACCGTTCACGAAGTTGTGCCAGTAGCCAATCAGCTTATGACGTTTCTCAGTTTGTTCAACAACGGTAATCGATGTCGCATCAGAAAGCGCTGTTGTACCTGCAAGGTCGGTAGCTTGAGCGCTTACCGTAAAGCTACCAATCGCGGCAGGTGTCCAGTTCGCCGAGTAAGGTGCCGTCGTGTCTGTTGCGACAATCGCACCGTTCACCATAAAGTCGACGTGTTTCACGCCAGAGGTTAGTGAGGTTGCATCCGCGCTTAGAACGAGATTTTTACCTAAACCGACGGTTTGACCTGCACTCGGTGACGTCAATGAAATCACCAAATCTTGGTCACTGACCGTTACGTTAACGACAGACTCGGACGTATTGTTATCGTTGTCTGTGGCAACGGCTTTTAGTTGATTCGCGCCAACTAGCGTTGCATTCCATAGAACGGAATATGGTGCTTGAGCAACCACACCTAAACTGGTGTCATTGGCGAAGAACTCCACTTGAGTCACGCTACCGTCTGCATCGCTGGCATCCGCCGAGACTTCAACGCTGTCACCTGCGAGCAAGACTTGTCCTTCGCTTGGGGCGGTGATCGCGACTTGAGGCGGTGTCGAACAGGCACCTAGCCCAGTCCACGCATCCTGCCAGTACAAACCTTCACCCGGCTCATAAGCCCAGGCTGCATCAGAAGAACACCAACCTGCAACATCACAGCGGTATTTCTGGTTGAGGTTAGAAACGAGTGCGCCTGCTTCATAGCGGTTACCAGCTACATAAGGCACAGCATCTGCACAGCCACCAGAGTTGGAATCGCTGACGACGAGCGAGACTTCTTGGCTCATGGTTGACAGGTTTGAATCATCGGTTGCTTGCGCTTTGAAGGTATGAGTACCGACTGCCGCCGTCCAGACGTATTCATATGGAGCCGCAGTATCGACGGCAACCGATTGGTTGTTTACGAAGAACTCAACTTGGGTGACTAAACCATCGCTGTCTGCTGCATCGGCCGTTACCGAAATAGTGTCACCCACACTTGGTGTTTCTGTGCCTGTTGGGCTCGTTAGAGAAACGGTTGGAGGTGGTAGTTCGGTTTGCGGTTGAACGAAGATAGAGACATTGGTTGTGGTTACCGCACCTTCGTTGTCGGTGGCGATTGCCGTTAACTGAGAGGCGCCCTCTACTGCTGTCCAGTCAGCTTGGAAAGGGGATTGGGTAACAACAGCAACGGTCTGGTTACCAGCAAGAAATTCAACTTGAGCCACTTGGCCGTCTTCGTCAGCGGCGTTTGCTAACAAAGTGATTACGCTGCCTTCAGGGATCTGTGCGTTATCTGCAGGAGAGGAGAAAGACACCGTTGGAGGGAGGTTTGTACCGTCACCATCACATTGTCCAAGGCCTTTCCACGCCTGCCATGGGCCTGAGTTGTTTACCGGATCATTACCCTGAGTCCAGTAAGCAGCCTCATACGCAGCGCCTTTGGTTTGCACTTGATCGCCAGAGTTATAGACGGTTGTGCTATCCCACGTTGATAAGTTTTGGCAGTTGTAGGCTTGAGCTTGATAGCTGACACTAAGCGCGGCTATCACTGCACCATGCAGTAGAGTGAACTTCATTTTTCTCTCCTTGAGTTACTCGATGTTCGTAAGAACATGAACAGATATAGTTAGATAACTAGTTGATAAATAGACCTCAGGAGAGAAATTCGAAGCGTTATGTTTCACTTTTCAACACGAAATCACGTTGAACTATTCGTACTTTACAACTCGGCTCATTATTTTTCGGCTCACTTCACGCTGATTTATAAATTCATCAAAAAGACAGAAAACGATACTTGGCGAATATGAGATGTACGTGGAAATTTACAAACTGAATGTCTGCTAATTGATCTGATTGTCGAGTAATTAACCTAATGACTCTTGTTGAGTAGAAGATATTGCTATAGTGTACTAGTTAGCTAGTTCATTGATATTTTGTGTGAGTGGTATGACACAACAAACTTCTTCTCAGCCTCGTGAGCATTTTGGCTCACGCCTTGGATTCATCTTAGCGGCAGCAGGTGCTGCAGTGGGTCTAGGTAACATTTGGGGCTTTCCTACCCAAGCAGCAAGCAACGGCGGCGGCGCCTTCTTGTTGGTGTACTTGGTGATGATTCTTATCGTTGCATTTCCAATGCTGGTGGTTGAAATGGCGATCGGTCGTCATGGTCAAGCAAACCCAGTAGACAGCATGCGTTCTCTAACAGACAACCCTGTGGGCAAGAAGCTTGGCGGCCTAGTTGGTTGGATTGGTCTGAGTGTGCCAAGTGCGGTTTTAGCGTTTTACTCGATTGTAGGCGGCTGGTTGATCTGCTTTATGTTGGGCGCAGTGACTGACATCATGGGCATGGAAGCGGCGACACAATGGTTGAAAGGCTTCAGTGTTGAGCGCAACTTGTTTGGTACGATTACATTTTATGTATTAACCATTTTGATCGTACAAGGCGGCGTGAAACAGGGCATTGAAAAGTGGTCTACACGTCTAATGCCCGCACTGTTTGTTCTGTTCGGTTTGCTGTTCATTTACATCATGACGCAAAACGGTGCGATGGAAGGTTTGAAGCACTACCTAGTGCCTGATTTCGAGAAAGTATGGGATCGCAAACTTATCCTTGCCGCAATGGGCCAAGGCTTCTTCTCTCTGACCATCGGTGGCTGTTCGATGCTTATCTATGGCTCTTACCTAAGTAAGAAAGAGAACTTGCCGAAGATGGCGATGAACGTGACTATGGTCGATACCGCCGTTGCCTTTATTGCTGGTCTAGTGGTGATGCCTGCAATGTTCGTTGCGATGCAAAAAGGCGTTCAAATCTATGCAGAAGATGGTTCGCTTTTAAGTTCAGATACACTGGTATTTACAGTTCTACCGCTGATGTTTGATAGCTTAGGTTTGCTTGGTCAACTGTTCTCAATCGTGTTCTTCTTACTACTGACGATTGCAGCACTGACGTCATCTATCTCGATGCTTGAATGTCCGGTTGCACTAGTGGGTGAGCGATTCAATACTAAACGCAGCACGACAAGCTGGGTGTTGGGTGGCCTGATTGCTCTGTTCAGTGTGGTTATCGTATTTAACTTCGGCGCACTGTTTGGCATGGTTGCGACTATCGCAACGCAATATCTACAACCTATGGCGGCGCTATTGTTCTGTCTATTTGGTGGTTGGGTATGGAATCGTCACTCAAAAATCAAAGAGCTTGAGCAAGGTTGTCCTGAGTTCACTCAAGGTTGGTTTGGTAAGCTGTGGCCGGCATACGTGAAGTTTGTTTGTCCGATTCTGGTAGCGACCGTTATTTGGGCTTCGTTCGGCTAATCGACTTACGCAAAGCACAAAAGAAAAGGGCTTGATGAATGCATCAAGCCCTTTTTTCTATTCGTTGTTTACGTTGTCCGTCGCGATGAACGGTTAACGGAACTGACCTGCGTCAGGCAGAAAGTCAAAACCTGCTGTTGCCAGTTTTGCTTCAAGTGCTGCGCGGTCGATATCAAAGAATGCAACCAGCTTATCCAGATCACCACCGAAGTCGTCACGTAGCTTCATGTTGACGATGCTCATCAGCATGATTGGATCCATGGATTCGAAGTTCACTAAATTCATTACTTATCCTCAAAATCAGAGATCAGTAGGTTTGCCGCAGCAAACGCCGCTTTTTCACGAACGTCTTTTGGTAGAGACTCGTCTGCAGCAACGTCATTCAGTGCTCTTACTGCGCATGAGATTGCTTGAGGCACGTATGCTTGATCGCCACTACCGATTTGAGCGTAAAGCTCACGAACTAATTCACAACAGCCGTATACTTGCATGGCTAAATCCTTAATAAATGATAACTGCTCTCAAATATACACATAGCCGTTTTGAAACTCAAAGCAGAGAATTGTTTTGGCTCAAGTTAACAAGCAACTTGAGCAAACATTCATCACTGCAACTGTGCTTCCAATTGATGCGTCACTTCTGGAGCAAGGTTGAGTTGCTTAGCAAGTTCCTGCAAATACGCTTTTTCCATAAAGTTTTGCTCATCGGCCACAATCAGTGATGCCAGATATATTTCTGAAGCCTGTTGTGGAGAGGTCGCCAAGCGCGCAATTTCTGCTGGATCGAGAGGCTTATGTAGCTCTTGATGAACCAACTGCCTTACATGATCATCTGCGCCCATTTCTGTCAGTGCTTGTTCGATGCGAGCCATTTCTTCTTCATCGACATGGCCATCGGCTTTCGCTGCACCAATCATGGCTTTAAGGATCAGTTTTGCATGTTTGTTGTCATCAGGATCGAAGGTTTCGTTGACGCCTTGTATATCCTGTTTCGATTGCCAATCGTTATAGACTTTGTAAGCCAAAGCACCTAGTGCCGCTGCGCCACCGACTTTGAGTGCGCCCGTACCGACTTTCTTGGCCATCTTTTTGCTCTTCTTAGAGCCCATTAACATGCCGATAAGGCCGCCACCAATCGCGCCTGCGCCAAGCGTTTTTAGCTGGCTAGAACTTGATGATGATTTGATATTGCTCGTTTGCTTACTGAGCGCATCGCTACCTTGTTTAAGTAGGTCTGATTTGAGTGCTTGGTTAAGAAGACTTTTTAGATCCATGAGTAACCTCCTTACTAGATTGAATCCAGTGTAAGGTGATAAATCTGAACCAAAGATTAACAACGCAAATATTAGAAAGGGTCTACACACTTAGAAAAGCAGACGTAAAAAAGGGCTGACCGAAGCCAACCCTTTTCATCGCTATATATTCAGCACAGTGTGCTTAGTGCAGCTTATTGTAGTTGACCTTTAACGTGCTCAACGATGTCTGCCATTGCAACGGCTGTCTTCTCACCAGAGCGACGGTTCTTGTACTCGAAGTTGCCTTCTTTCATTGAACGATCACCGATCACGATAGTGTGAGGAATACCGATAAGTTCCATATCAGAGAACATTACGCCTGGGCGCTCTTTACGGTCATCGAATAGTACTTCGATACCCATAGCCGTCAGTTCAGCGTACAGCTTCTCAGCTGCTTCTTTCACTTCTTCAGACTTGTGCATGTTCATAGGAACGATAGCTACTTGGAAAGGCGCTAGTGCGTCTGGCCAAATGATGCCGTATTTGTCGTGGTTTTGCTCGATTGCAGAAGCAACAACACGTGAAACACCGATACCGTAACAACCCATCTCTAGGATTACGTTCTTACCGTCAGGACCAAGAACACCACAGTTCATTGCTTCTGAGTAAACGTTACCTAGTTGGAAGATGTGACCAACTTCGATACCACGTTTAAGCATAAGCGTACCTTGACCACATGGGCTTGGATCGCCTTCTACTACGTTACGTAGATCTTCAACTTGGCCTAGTTCAACGTCACGACCCCAGTTGATACCGAAGTAGTGTTTACCGTCGATGTTTGCGCCTGCGCCGAAGTCACTCATTACAGCAACAGAGCGGTCAACGATGAATGGCAGTTCAAGGCCTACAGGGCCAAGAGAACCAGCGCCAGCACCGATAAGTGCACGCATTTCCTCTTCAGATGCCATCTCTAGTGGAGAAGCAACTTGAGGTAGGTTTTCTGCTTTCACTTCGTTTAGCTCGTGGTCACCACGAACGATAAGAGCGATGATGTCAGCATCAACTTCGTCAGACGCTTTCACGAATAGAGTTTTAACCGTCTTCTCGATTGGTAGACCGTGCTGCTCTACAAGCTCCGCGATTGTTTTCGCGTTTGGTGTATCAACCAGTGTCATCTCTTGAGTTGGCTCTGCGCGATCACCCGCAGGCGCTGCTGCTTCTGCTTTTTCAATGTTCGCTGCGTAATCAGACTCAGTAGAGAATGCGATTAGGTCTTCGCCGCTTTCAGCAAGTACGTGGAACTCTTGAGAGCCGCTACCACCGATAGCGCCAGAGTCAGCAAGTACTGGACGGTACTCAAGACCCATGCGATCGAATGCTTTACAGTAAGCATCGTGCATCGCTTGGTAAGATTTCTCTAGACCTTCTTTGTCGATGTCGAAGCTGTATGCATCCATCATACAGAACTCACGTGCACGCATTACGCCAAAACGTGGGCGACGCTCATCACGGAATTTAGTCTGGATTTGGTACAGGTTTAGCGGAAGCTGTTTGTAAGAGCTCACTTCGTTACGCACAAGGCTAGTGATCACTTCTTCAGCTGTAGGGCTAAGAACAAACGGACGAGTATGACGGTCAGTAAAGCGAAGTAGCTCAGGACCCATCTTCTCAGAACGACCTGTCTCTTCCCATAGTTCAAACGGCTGAACAACGGGCATCAAAGTTTCGACTGCACCTGCATTGTCGATTTCTTGACGAACGATGTTTTCGACTTTACGCAGCACACGTAGACCAGTAGGCAGCCAGGTGTAAAGACCTGAAGCCAGCTTACGGATCATACCCGCGCGTAGCATGAGCTGGTGGCTCACTACTTCTGCGTCGTTTGGAGTCTCCTTCAGAGTAGAAAGAAGATAATTACTGGTACGCATTAAATTTATCCGTTTATTAAAGTTAGATACTCAAGCCAGAATGGACAGGAGTATGAAGGTCCCACAAGGGGAAAATTGTTAGCCGCTTATAATATCAGCCAAATGCCTTTGTCAAAAGCTTTCAATCGCAGTAACTGTTATTAAGTTATCGCTAACCATGAACTTAACGTTCAGATCGAACAAATTTACCGCATATTCCTTATTGTCTGGCTTGTTTTTCTTGTAAGCCGGACGAGGATCTTGCGCCAGAACTTGTTCGATTACCGCTTTGACATACTCAGTATCGCTACGCTTTTTGAGTGTGGCCAGTGCAATATCAGAGAAGTCTACCTGTGAAGTTTCAGGCTCGTCTTCGGCATAACCACCTTGCGCTTCTACAATTGAATCTGAGTAGGGGATGTATGGTTTGATATCTACAATTGGCGTGCCATCGACCAAGTCTACGTTACCAAGATCCAAATAGATCTGATCGCCTTTCTTGCTGATACCTTTGACCTCTACTGCGGACATGCCGATACCGTTGGGTCTGAAGGTAGAACGTGAAGCAAATACGCCAATACGTTCGTTGCCGCCCAGGCGGGGTGGGCGCACAGTTGGCTTCCATCCCGCTTCTAAGTTCTGATCAAACAAAAACAGCAACCAAACATGAGAAAACTGCTCCAATCCGCGCACGGCTTCAGGGCTATTTGCTGAGCCCTGAAGTTTAACGCGAGATCGCGCTGCGGGTACTAAACGTGGCTGGCGAGGAACAGCGAACTTCTCTTTATACGGGCTTTCAATAATGCCAATTGGCTCTATGGAATACATGGTTTGTGTCTTGATGAAAGGTTTGAGAAGAAAAGTATCACAAATTTCGCTTGCTTTTCTTTTTGAGAATGATTATTAATTAAAATGTTATAACATAACAGTTAATCGAAAGGACAAGTTATATGAAACCAGGTATCCATCCTGAATATCGACCTGTGGTATTTCATGATACTAGCGTAGATGAATATTTTGTTGTGGGTTCAACGTTGCAAACCGACCGAACGATTGAATGGAAAGATGGCAAAACTTATCCATATTTCACTCTCGATGTATCATCCGCATCTCATCCGTTTTACACCGGTAAGCAACGTGTGGTTCAAGCGGAAGGTCGTATTGCGAACTTTAATCGTCGCTTTGGTCAATTTAATAAAGATAAGGACTAAGAGATGAAAGTTGTTAAATCACTAAAGAGCGCAAAAAGCCGACACCCTGATTGCCAAATCGTGAAAAGAAGAGGGCGTTTATACGTCATTTGTAAGTCGAACCCGCGCTTCAAGGCGGTGCAGAAATAACCATAAATATCGTAATAATTTATGGGATGTAGTTACTTATAATGCTGGTTTATGATCTATATGTGGGTGATATAACTATATTTTTATCGATAATAGGTCATAAATCCGTCTTTAAGTTACATTCTGTAACGTTTTGAACTTTCACTTAACCCTTGTGTCGAGTACCCTGCGCAAGCTTTATGACATTTTTGTCACAAATGCGCAGGAATAAATACAAGGAGGGAACAGATGAGTTCATCTGCTTCAATGAAACAAAACTCGCCAAAGAAGCCACTATTCACGCGCTTCTTAGATACAGTTGAATATTTGGGGAACCTTTTACCCCACCCAATCACACTTTTCGCCATTTTCTGTCTTGCAATCCTAGTGATGTCCGGTATCGCGGGCTACTTTGAAGTCGCAGTCATGGATCCTCGCCCAGAAGGCGCACCGGGTCGTGCAGCGGACGGTATGATTCAAGTAATCAGTCTGCTCAATGCTGACGGCTTAGAACTGATTGTTACTAACCTAGTGAAAAACTTTGTTGGCTTCGCACCGTTAGGTACGGTTTTGGTTGCGATGCTTGGTGTTGCCATTGCAGAACATTCTGGACTACTTTCTGCTGCAATGCGTGGCCTAGTAATGGGCGCTTCTCAGCGCATGGTTACCGTTACTGTTGTTTTCGCAGGTATCATTTCAAACACGGCATCTGAGCTTGGCTACGTGGTGTTGATCCCACTAGCTGCAATGCTGTTCCACTCATTAGGTCGTCATCCACTTGCTGGTCTAGCAGCCGCATTTGCTGGTGTATCTGGTGGTTACTCAGCAAACCTACTGATTGGTACGGTTGACCCACTGCTTTCAGGTATCACTGAAACAGCAGCACAGATGATTGACCCAACTTACACGGTAGGCCCAGAAGTAAACTGGTACTTCATGTTTGTTTCTACCTTCTTTATCGCGATTACCGGTGCATTTGTAACGGAGAAAATCGTTGAGCCGAAACTTGGCAAATACAACGATGAAGAAGCAGCGGAAGACCTGTCTCAAGACAAGATGGGTACACTGACTGACGTAGAGAAGAAAGGTCTTAAACTGGCGGGTATCGCTGTTCTAGCAGTATCGGCGCTACTGGCATGGACTATCGTTCCTGCTGACGGTGTTCTGCGTTCTGATGCAGGCACGGTTGCGGGCTCTCCATTCCTGAAGAGTATCGTTGCGTTCATCTTTGTGTTCTTCGCGATTCCTGGTTTTGTGTACGGCCGAGTGGTTGGCACAATGAAAAACGATCGTGACGTGATTGACGCAATGTCGAAGTCAATGTCTTCAATGGGTATGTACATTGTATTGGTATTCTTCGCCGCTCAGTTTGTTGCTTTCTTCAAGTGGACTAACTTTGGTCAAGTATTCGCAGTAGCGGGTGCCGACTTCCTACAAAGCATCGGTCTAACTGGCCCAATGTTGTTCTTCGCATTCATCCTAATGTGTGGCTTCATTAACCTTATGATCGGCTCTGCATCGGCACAGTGGGCTGTAACAGCACCTATCTTCGTTCCTATGCTAATGCTTGTGGGTTACGCGCCAGAAACGATTCAGGCGGCTTACCGTATCGGTGACTCAACGACGAACATCATCACTCCAATGATGAGTTACTTCGGTCTTATCCTTGCAGTAGCAACACGTTACATGAAGAACCTAGGTATCGGTACGTTGATTGCGACCATGCTGCCATACTCAATCTGCTTTATCGTAGGTTGGAGTGTGTTGTTCTACCTATGGGTATTCGTATTTGGTTTACCAGTAGGTCCTGGTGCGGCAACGTACTACACGCCTTAATTGACAACCTCACTCAGCTCAATCAAAGCCTGCGTCTATCGCCTGTCTCTTATACACAAATCCCCAAGCTTGTAGCTTGGGGATTTTTTTTGAACTCTTTAACGTGTGTGCGATCTGATCACTTACTATTCCTCACTGAAACACTAAGATGACATATTCAGACGCTAAACTTTGGGCACAAGAACAAT
>NZ_JATABF010000068.1:0-12731 GCF_036533715.1 Vibrio sp. M260121
GTTCGGGGTTCGGGGTTCGGGGTTCGGGGTTCGGGGTTCGGGGTTCATTTTGTCTTTTTAGGAACAAGTCCTGTCAACGCCCTCTTAATCAAAATAATTTTCACGACTCTCACACCTCTCGGTTCCTCAAGCGAAGCGCTCTCGAATCTTGGAGCGCAGCGTTCTAAGCCCTGCTCGCAAAAACAAAAAAGGCACCCGAGGGTGCCTTTTCTTTTAAGCTCTTAACGATTACTCGTCAGAAGAGAAGCCTGCGTTTAGAAGTGCAGCTAGGTTATCTGTTGCTTGTTCAGCAGATGGACCTTCTTGCGCTTCAGCACGTTTAGCTTGACGATCTTGGTGGTATGCGAAACCAGTACCAGCTGGGATCAGACGACCAACAATTACGTTCTCTTTCAGACCACGTAGGTCATCACGCTTACCAGAAACCGCAGCTTCTGTTAGTACGCGAGTTGTCTCCTGGAACGATGCCGCAGAGATGAACGACTCAGTCGCTAGAGATGCCTTAGTAATACCTAGTAGCTCACGCTCGAAACGTGCAGGCTCTTTGCCTTCAGCTTCTAGGTTACGGTTAGCAATCTTAACTTGTGAGTATTCAACTTGCTCGCCAGGTAGGAACTCAGAGTCACCTGCGTGAGTAATTGTACACTTACGTAGCATCTGACGAACGATAGTCTCGATGTGCTTATCGTTAATCTTAACGCCTTGTAGACGGTAAACTTCTTGTACTTCGTTAGCAATGTACTGAGTTACAGCGTGTACGCCACGTAGACGTAGGATATCATGTGGAGACTCTGGACCATCTGCGATCACATCACCACGTTCAACACGCTCACCTTCAAATACGTTCAACTGACGATGCTTAGGAATCATCTCTTCGTAAGCGTCACCGCCGTCACGAGTGATTACTAGACGACGTTTACCTTTCGTCTCTTTACCGAAGCTCACAGTACCTGTGTGCTCAGCAAGAATCGCAGGCTCTTTAGGCTTACGAGCTTCGAATAGGTCAGCTACGCGTGGTAGACCACCGGTGATATCTTTGTTACCGCCAGACTTCTGAGGGATACGTGAAAGTGTATCACCCACACCTACTTCCGCGCCGTCTTCGATGTTTACAATCGCTTTACCAGGTAGGAAGTAGTGAGCTGGCATTTCAGTACCAGGGATCATTACATCGTTACCTTGCTCATCAACAAGTTTGATAGCTGGACGCATATCTTTACCTGCTGCTGGACGAGCTGCTGGGTCAGTTACTTCGCTTGAAGATAGACCTGTTAGGTCATCTGTTTGACGAGAAACTGTAACACCGTCGATCATGTCTACGAACTGGATGCGACCTGCCACTTCAGTGATGATTGGCATGGTGTGCGCTTCCCAGTTAGCAACAACTTCACCAGCTGTTACTGCATCGTTGTCGCCTTTGCTTAGCATCGAACCGTAAGGAAGTTTGTGCTTCTCTTTAGTACGACCGAATTCATCAATGATAGTTAGCTCAGATGCACGAGACGTGATTACTAGCTTCTTATCTTTGTTGATTACGAACTTAGCGTTGTGCAGTTTAACTGTACCAGTTGTCTTAGCTTGGATGCTGTTCTCTGCTGCTGCAGTAGATGCCGCACCACCGATGTGGAACGTACGCATCGTTAGCTGTGTACCCGGTTCACCGATAGACTGAGCAGCGATTACACCAACTGCTTCACCTTGGTTCACTAGGTGACCACGTGCTAGGTCACGACCGTAACACTGTGCACAACAACCGAAGTCAGAATCACAAGTAACTACAGAGCGCACTTTCATGCTGTCTACTGAGTTCTCTTCCATGATCTGACACCACTTCTCATCAATGAGAGTGTTACGTGGGATCAGAACATCTTCTGTACCTGGTTTAAGAACGTCTTCAGCTACTACACGACCTAGAGCTAGCTCAGTTAGTGCAACTTTAACATCACCACCCTCGATGTGAGGCATCATGTCAACACCCTCGTGAGTGCCACAGTCATGTTCAGTTACAACAACGTCTTGAGCAACGTCTACGAGACGACGAGTTAGGTAACCCGAGTTCGCTGTTTTCAGTGCCGTATCCGCAAGACCCTTACGAGCACCGTGCGTTGAGATAAAGTACTGAAGTACGTTTAGACCTTCTTTAAAGTTCGCAGTGATCGGCGTTTCGATGATCGAACCATCCGGACGAGCCATCAGACCACGCATACCCGCTAGCTGACGAATCTGAGCTGCAGAACCACGAGCACCCGAGTCAGCCATCATGTAGATGCTGTTAAACGATTCTTGTTGCTCTTCTTCACCGTCACGGTTAACTACCGTTTCAGATGAAAGGTTTGCCATCATCGCTTTCGCTACGCGATCGTTGGTCGATGCCCAGATATCGATAACTTTGTTGTATCGTTCGCCTGCAGTAACAAGACCAGATTGGTATTGTTCCTGGATTTCACGTACTTCTTCTTCCGCTTCTGCGATTTCAGTGTACTTAGCTGGCGGTACAACCATATCGTCGATACCAACAGATACACCAGATAGTGCCGCGTATGCGAAACCTGTGTACATGATTTGGTCAGCGAAGATTACAGTGTCTTTCAGACCTAGTTTACGGTACGCCTCGTTTAGTAGGTTAGAGATTTGCTTCTTACCTAGCTTTTGGTTAACGATGCTGTACGGTAGACCAGCTGGCACGATTTGCCATAGCATTGCACGACCGATAGTTGTATCAACCATCTTAGTCTCTGTTGTGCTGTTGCCGTCTTCGTCTACAACTGTTTCTGTAATACGTACTTTAACGCGTGCGTGAAGTTCAGCTTGCTTAGTGCGGTATGCTTTCTCAGCCTCTGCTGGGCCAGAAAGGTACATGCCTTCACCTTTCACGTTGATCTTGTCACGAGTCATGTAGTACAGACCCAATACAACGTCCTGAGAAGGTACGATGATCGGATCACCTGACGCTGGCGACAGAATGTTGTTTGTCGACATCATCAGTGTACGAGCTTCAAGCTGTGCCTCTAGAGTTAGAGGTACGTGAACCGCCATTTGGTCACCATCGAAGTCCGCGTTGTACGCCGCACACACTAGTGGGTGTAGCTGAATCGCTTTACCTTCGATTAGTACTGGTTCGAACGCCTGGATACCTAGACGGTGAAGTGTAGGTGCACGGTTCAATAGTACTGGGTGTTCACGGATTACTTCGTCTAGGATATCCCAAACTACCGCTTCTTCACGCTCTACCATCTTCTTAGCAGCTTTGATTGTAGTCGCAAGACCACGAGTCTCTAGCTTGCTGTAGATAAATGGTTTGAATAGCTCAAGTGCCATCTTCTTAGGAAGACCACACTGGTGTAGACGAAGGTATGGACCTACTGTGATTACAGAACGGCCAGAGTAGTCTACACGTTTACCTAGAAGGTTCTGACGGAAACGACCTTGTTTACCCTTGATCATATCAGCAAGAGATTTAAGAGGACGCTTGTTAGAACCTGTGATCGCACGACCACGACGACCGTTATCTAGTAGCGCATCAACAGACTCTTGCAGCATACGTTTTTCGTTACGTACGATGATGTCCGGAGCTGCTAGCTCTAGAAGACGCTTCAAACGGTTGTTACGGTTGATCACACGACGGTATAGGTCGTTCAGATCTGAAGTCGCAAAACGACCGCCATCTAGTGGTACTAGAGGACGTAGATCTGGCGGAAGAACTGGAAGTACAGTCAGGATCATCCACTCTGGGTTGTTACCAGATTGAATAAACGCTTCTACCAGTTTCAGGCGCTTAGTGACTTTCTTACGCTTAGTTTCAGAGTTAGTTGTTTCTAGCTCTTCGCGCATTTGTTCAGCTTCAGCGTGCATATCCATAGAACCTAGTAGGTCCTTGATAGCTTCTGCACCCATCTTAGCTGTGAACTCATCACCCCACTCTTCTAGACGATCCAGATACTCTTCTTCAGTAAGCATCTGAGATTTTTCTAGATCAGTCATACCTGGTTCAGTTACTACGTACATTTCGAAGTAAAGAACACGCTCGATATCACGTAGTGGGATATCCATTAGTAGACCGATACGAGACGGTAGCGATTTTAGGAACCAGATGTGAGCTACTGGTGATGCTAGCTCGATGTGGCCCATACGGTCACGACGAACTTTAGTTTGTGTAACTTCTACACCACACTTCTCACAGATAACACCACGGTGCTTCAGGCGCTTGTATTTACCACAAAGACATTCGTAGTCTTTAACTGGACCAAAGATACGCGCACAGAAAAGACCATCGCGCTCAGGTTTGAACGTACGATAGTTGATCGTTTCAGGTTTTTTAACTTCACCGAAAGACCATGAACGGATCATGTCCGGAGAAGATAGACCGATTTTGATAGCATCAAATTCTTCGGTCTTATGCTGTGCTTTTAGAAAGTTTAATAAGTCTTTCACAATCAGCTCCTGTAAGGAGTTAAAAGGAGCTCACTCGCTAAAGTGAGCACCTTCTACCAAATAATCGCTTTTTGGTTCTCTCAACCTTGGTCAAGAGAAAAGAGATTACTCTTCGTCTTCTAGCTCGATGTTGATACCTAGCGAGCGAATCTCTTTCAACAGTACGTTGAACGATTCTGGCATACCAGGTTCCATGCTGTGGTTACCGTCTACGATGTTTTTGTACATCTTAGTACGGCCGTTAACGTCATCCGACTTAACCGTTAGCATTTCTTGTAGAGTGTAAGCAGCACCGTATGCTTCTAGTGCCCATACTTCCATCTCACCGAAACGCTGACCACCGAACTGAGCTTTACCACCAAGTGGTTGCTGAGTTACTAGGCTGTACGAACCAGTTGAACGAGCGTGCATCTTGTCATCAACAAGGTGGTTCAGTTTCAGCATGTACATGTAACCTACAGTTACAGGACGCTCAAACTGGTCACCCGTGCGACCATCAAACAGTTTTAGCTGACCAGATTCAGGTAGGTCTGCTAGTTTCAGTAGCGCTTTAATAGACGCTTCTGGTGCACCGTCAAATACTGGAGTCGCGATTGGTAGACCGCCACGTAGGTTCTTGATCAGAGTACGAACTTCGTCATCAGATAGAGAAGCAATGTCTACTTTCTGGCGAGTTTCGCCTAGATCGTAAACTTTTTGTAGGAACTCGCGGAATTTCGCTAGTTCTTGCTGCTCTTTAATCATCTGGTTGATCTTGTCACCGATACCTTTCGCTGCCAGACCTAAGTGTACTTCTAGGATCTGACCGATGTTCATACGCGAAGGTACACCCAGTGGGTTAAGTACGATGTCTACAGGCTGACCTTTCTCATCGTATGGCATGTCTTCAACAGGGTTGATCTTAGAGATTACACCCTTGTTACCGTGACGACCCGCCATCTTATCACCAGGCTGGATGCGACGTTTAACCGCTAGGTAAACCTTAACGATCTTCAGTACGCCAGGTGCTAGATCATCACCTTGAGTGATCTTGCGACGCTTAGTTTCGAATTTCTTATCGAAGTCAGCTTTTAGCTCGTCCCACTGCTCAGCAAGTTGCTCAAGCTGTGATTGTAGTGCATCGTCTTCTAGCGTTAGTTCTAGCCACTTCTTACGATCAGTCGTGTCTAGTTTCGCTTCAGAGTAACCACCATCGATCAGTACAGCTTTAACGCGGTTTAGAAGGCCACCCTCAAGAATCTGGAATTCTTCAGTTAGGTCTTTCTTCGCTTCTTTAAGCTGCATTTGTTCGATTTCAAGCGCACGCTTGTCTTTCTCTACGCCATCGCGAGTGAAGACTTGAACGTCGATAATCGTACCTGATACAGAGTTAGGTACACGTAGTGAAGTATCTTTAACGTCAGATGCTTTTTCACCGAAGATTGCACGTAGTAGCTTCTCTTCAGGCGTTAGCTGAGTTTCACCTTTAGGTGTTACTTTACCAACTAGGATGTCGCCACCCTTAACTTCAGCACCGATGTAAACGATACCCGACTCGTCTAGTTTAGACAGAGCAGATTCACCTACGTTTGGAATATCAGCTGTGATCTCTTCAGAACCAAGCTTAGTATCACGCGCCACACAAGTAAGTTCTTGGATGTGGATAGTCGTGAAACGGTCTTCTTGAACTACGCGCTCAGATACTAAGATCGAGTCTTCGAAGTTGTAACCGTTCCAAGGCATGAACGCGATACGCATGTTTTGACCAAGCGCTAGTTCACCAAGGTCTGTTGAAGGACCATCAGCAAGAACGTCACCGCGTGATACAGGTTCACCTGGCATCACACATGGGCGCTGGTTAATACATGTGTTCTGGTTAGAACGTGTGTATTTAGTCAGGTTGTAGATGTCGATACCAGCTTCGCCTGGTACTAGCTCTTCTTCGTTCACTTTAACAACAATACGAGAAGCATCTACTGACTGGATTACACCACCACGTTTAGCAACTGCAGTTACACCTGAGTCAACTGCTACGTTACGTTCAATACCAGTACCAACAAGCGGTTTGTCAGCTTTCAGTGTTGGAACTGCCTGACGTTGCATGTTCGCACCCATCAATGCACGGTTCGCATCATCGTGTTCTAGGAACGGGATAAGCGATGCAGCGATAGATACAACCTGGTTTGTCGCAACGTCCATGTACTGAGCGTGCTCACGAGGGTGTAGACCAGATTCACCTTTTTGACGAGCTGTGATCAGCTCATCTGCAAAACCGCCTTCTTCAGTTAGCGCAGCGTTAGCCTGTGCGATAACGAATTGGCCTTCTTCGATTGCAGATAGGTAATCTACTTCGTCTGTAACAACACCATCTACAACGCGACGGTATGGTGTCTCTAGGAAACCGTACTCGTTACAACGCGCGAACGCAGATAGAGAGTTGATCAGACCGATGTTTGGACCTTCCGGCGTTTCGATAGGACATAGACGACCGTAGTGAGTTACGTGTACGTCACGTACTTCGAAGCCAGCACGTTCACGAGTTAGACCGCCAGGACCCAATGCAGAAATACGACGCTTGTGCGTTACTTCTGATAGCGGGTTGTTTTGGTCCATGAACTGTGAAAGCTGTGAAGAACCAAAGAATTCTTTAACAGCTGCAGAGATTGGTTTCGCGTTGATCAGGTCTTGAGGCATGATTGCGTCAAGATCGCCTAGGCTTAGACGCTCTTTAACTGCACGCTCAACACGTACTAGACCTACACGGAACTGGTTCTCAGCCATTTCGCCTACAGAACGGATACGACGGTTGCCAAGGTGGTCGATATCGTCCACTTCGCCTTTACCGTTACGGATCGCGATAAGCTTCTTCATCACTTCAACGATGTCTAGCTCGTCAAGTGTGCCTTGCTCTTGAGCATCTTCACGGCCGATAGAGCTGTTGAACTTCATACGACCAACAGTCGATAGATCGTAACGCTCTTCAGAGAAGAATAGGCTTTCGAATAGTGCTTCTGCAGCTTCTTTTGTTGGTGGCTCACCAGGGCGCATCATGCGGTAGATTTCTACCAATGCAGAAATACGATCAACAGTGCTGTCGATACGTAGTGTTTCTGACATGAATGGACCGTGGTCTAGATCGTTGGTGAACAACGTTTCTAGTGATTTGTGACCAGCCTGAGATAGGTTCGCTAGAGCTTCCAGGCTGATTTCCTGGTTAGCGTTAACAATGATCTCGCCTGTTGCTTCGTTGACGTAATCTTTCGATGCAACTTTACCAACGATGTACTCAACTGGTACTTCGATATGATCAACGCCATCTTTCTCTAGTTGGCGGATATGACGAGCTGTTACACGACGACCTTGCTCAACGTAAGTTTTACCGTTCGCTTCGATGTCGAATGACGCAGTTTCACCACGTAGACGATCAGGAACCAACTCCATTAGTAGAGTTTGGTCTTTCACTTCGAAGTTCACTTTTTCGAAGAAGATATCTAGGATTTCTTCTGACGTTTTACCAAGTGCACGAAGGATGATCGAAGCTGGTAGCTTACGACGACGGTCAATACGTACGTATAAGTTATCCTTAGGATCGAACTCAAAGTCTAACCATGAGCCACGGTAAGGAATTACACGTGCGTTGTATAGAACTTTACCTGAAGAGTGGGTCTTACCCTTATCGCTGTCGAAGAACACGCCTGGGCTTCGGTGCAGCTGGGATACGATAACCCTCTCGGTACCGTTAATTACGAAGGTACCATTGTCTGTCATAAGCGGAATTTCGCCCATGTAGACTTCTTGTTCTTTAATGTCTTTTACAGTACCTGCTGGCGCGTCTTTATCAAAGATAACTAGGCGTAGTTTTACACGTAGTGGCTTTGAGTAAGTTACACCGCGGATTTGACATTCTTTAACGTCAAAAACTGGCTCACCAAGACGGTAGCTAACGTATTGCAGCTCAGAATTGCCGTTGTAGCTCTGAATTGGAAATACAGAACGGAAAGCAGCTTCAAGACCGTATTGACCTTCAGGATCCTGTTCGATGAATTTGTCGAACGAATCGAGCTGGATCGATAGCAGGTATGGAATGTCCAAAACTTGTGGACGAGTACCAAAGTCCTTACGGATGCGCTTTTTCTCGGTATAAGAGTAAACCATGGGGTTCCTCAGCTCGCTGATAAGTGACCCAAACCGTCCGCCCGCACCTAGTTACTTAAGGGGGGTAAGGGACAGTGACTAAATAGCTGTTTACTGTAGTGACATCTCATTGCGTAGGAATGAAATGTTTTTTGCATGGACATGAGACGCTTAAACAGCGGGAAAATTCGCTCATGCCCTACAGCGCAAAAAGGCCGGTGGTTAAAAAACCACCAGCCATTAGCCGTTAGGCTATGAAATTAAGTAATAATTACTTAACTTCAACAGAAGCGCCTGCTTCTTCTAGCTGAGCTTTAAGAGCTTCAGCTTCAGCTTTCTCAACGCCTTCTTTTAGAGGTGCTGGAGCGCCGTCTACAAGAGCTTTAGCTTCTTTAAGACCTAGGCCAGTTGCGCCACGTACTGCTTTGATAACAGCAACTTTGTTGCCGCCAGCTGCAGTTAGGATTACGTCAAATTCAGTTTGCTCAGCTGCAGCTTCGCCGCCTGCTGCGCCACCTGCAACTACTGCAGCAGCAGCAGATACACCGAATTTCTCTTCCATAGCTTCGATTAGTTCAACAACTTGCATTACAGACATTTCTGCAACTGCGTCTAGGATTTGCTCGTTAGTAATAGACATAACAATTCTCTTTTAAGTCAACAATAAGTTTATTTTGCAACCAGTAAAAAGCAAGGCTTAAGCCGCTGCTTCTTCTTTTTGATCGCGGATAGCAGCGATAGTACGTACCAGCTTGCCAGCAGAAGCTTCTTTCATGCACATCATTAGGCGTGCGATTGCTTCGTCGTAAGTTGGTAGTGTTGCTAGTACTTCAGCGTCAGTTAAAGCGCCTTCAAATGCAGCAGCTTTGATCTCGAAGTCTTTGTTCTCTTTAGCGAAGTCTTTGAAAAGACGCGCTGCAGCACCTGGGTGCTCGTTAGAGAATGCGATTAGAGTAGGACCAGTGAAAGTGTCAGTTAGACACTCGTACTCAGTACCTTCTACCGCACGACGAGCAAGAGTGTTACGAACAACTCTCATGTAAACGCCAGCTTCACGAGCTTGTTTACGTAGAGAAGTCATCGCGCCAACTTGAACGCCACGAGAATCAGCTACAACTGCAGAAAGTGCACCACTGGCAGCTTCGTTGACTTCAGCAACAATTGCTTTTTTGTCTTGAAGGTTTAAAGCCATCTTGGATTTACTCCTGGTTGTCGTTACACCACTCACTATCATCACGACAGTGAGAGCTATTTAGGTGCTTCCCAGAAGAAAGTTAACTATTTACATAGAGCTTTCTGTCAGTTCGGGCACCATCTACGTAGGATAATTAAGTTTGTTTTTACACAAACACCTACGGTCTTGGACGGAGACTGGGTCTTAATTCATTTCGAACTAGGATACAGTTCAAAGAACCAATGTTCAGCCCCAACCACAAATATTAGGCGCAAAATTATACACAAATTTTGCGCCTAAGCAAATAAATTATGCTTGAGTGTTCAGGCTAGCCTGATCAACAGCAACACCAGCACCCATAGTAGTAGAGATGCTTACTTTCTTCAGGAAAGTACCTTTCGCTGAAGATGGCTTAGCTTTCTTCAGAGCAACTAGAAGAGCTTCTAGGTTCTCTTTGATCTGCTCAGCAGAGAAGTTTGCTTTACCGATAGTAGTGTGGATGATGCCGTTTTTGTCGTTACGGTAACGAACCTGACCAGCTTTAGCGTTTTTAACTGCTTCAGCAACGTTAGGAGTTACAGTACCAACTTTAGGGTTTGGCATAAGACCGCGAGGACCTAGGATAGTACCTAGTTGACCTACAACGCGCATTGCATCTGGAGAAGCAACAACTACGTCAAAGTTCATTTCGCCTTTCTTAACTTGCTCAGCAAGATCTTCCATACCTACGATGTCTGCGCCAGCTTCTTTAGCTGCTTCAGCGTTTGCACCTTGAGTGAACACTGCTACGCGGATGTCGCGGCCAGTACCGTGAGGTAGTACAGTTGCACCACGTACGTTCTGGTCAGATTTACGAGCATCGATGCCTAGGTTAACAGCAACGTCTACAGACTCAACAAATTTAGCAGTAGCTAGTTCTTGAAGAAGAGCAACAGCTTCGTTGATTTCGTATTCTTTAGTTACGTCAACTTTTTCGCGGATTACGCGCATGCGCTTAGTTAGTTTTGCCATCTTATTAACCCTCTACCACTAGGCCCATTGAACGAGCAGTACCAGCGATAGAACGCTTCATCGCTTCGATGTCAGCACCAGTCATATCAGCAGCTTTAGTTTCTGCGATTTCTTGGATTTGAGCGTCAGTTACAGTGCCCACTTTTTCAGTGTTTGGACGACCAGAACCAGACTTAACGCCGGCAGCTTTCTTAAGAAGAACAGCAGCAGGTGGAGTCTTAGTTACGAACGTGAAAGAACGGTCGCTGTATACTGTAATAACTACTGGAGTTGGTAGACCTTTCTCAATAGATTCTGTTTTTGCGTTGAACGCTTTACAGAATTCCATGATGTTAACACCGTGTTGACCTAGTGCAGGACCAACTGGTGGACTTGGGTTCGCCATACCAGCTGCAACTTGTAGCTTGATGTAAGCTTCAACTTTCTTAGCCATGATAATTCCTAAGTTTGGGTACAAACGCTAATCACCGATCAGCTCCCCGTTTATGAAAAAACTCTTTACTTCACCAGAAGTAAAAAGGCGCGAAATTATAGTCATAATTCGCGCCTTAGACAACCCTTAAAAAGGCGTTTTTTTAATCAAGTTTTTCAACTTGACCAAATTCAAGCTCAACTGGTGTTGCACGACCAAAGATCGATACAGACACTTTCAGGCGGCTCTTCTCGTAATCCACTTCTTCAACAGTACCATTGAAGTCAGCAAATGGACCTTCGTTAACACGTACCACTTCACCCGCTTCGTACATTGTACGAGGACGAGGAGACTCACTCGCTTTCTCGAGACGGTTAAGAATCGCGTCAGCTTCTTTATCTGTGATAGGTGCTGGACGGTCTGAGGTACCACCAATGAAGCCCATGACACGCGGCACACTGCGTACTAGGTGCCATGATTCATCGTTCATAATCATCTGAACAAGGACGTAGCCTGGGAAAAACTTACGTTCAGATTTACGACGCTGACCCGCGCGCATTTCCACTACTTCTTCAGTAGGAACTAGTACTTCACCGAATAGCTCTTCCATAGCGTGCATTTTGATATGCTCACGTAGAGACTGAGCTACACGACCTTCAAATCCAGAGAAGGCTTGAACTACATACCAGCGTTTTTTTGGAGCTTCACTCATGAATCACTACCCTCTATACCCCAGTTGCTAGAGCAACTAAACGAACCATGATGCCGTCAATTCCCCATAGCACTAGAGCCATTACAATACTTACAGCTAAAACAATCAGTGTCGTTTGCATGGTTTCTTGGCGTGTAGGCCAAACAACCTTACGAACTTCCATACGAGATTCTTTTGCAAAACTGATCGCTGCTTTACCTTTAGTCGTTGTCGCAGCAACGCCTAGGGCAGCTGCAATAAGAACAACAACGCCTGCAGCACGAACAACTACAGACATTTCACCATACAGGTAATTACCCACAACAGCGGCCGCTGCCAATACGAAAGCGGCAATCCACTTAAACGTATCTGCTGCGTTTGAGCTATCAGGAGTTTCAGCATTATTTGCTTTCATAAACCAACCTGTCACAAGTCTTAATATAGACGACAATAACCCCGCTGTTGCAGGGCAAACTCCATATCGCTGATAAAATCAGCGTTACTCTCTTAAGATTAAGCCTCTCCGCTTAATCTTGCTCTACTCTCAACCAAATTTTGAACAAGAAAACAGCTAAAATAATATTGAGTGCAGAAAAAGGGCATCAAATGATGCCCTTTTTGATACTGGTTCGTCAAATCTAATTCAAGATTTTCCGAAGACATTCGTTTAATTCGTTAAGAATTAGTCGAAGATCTTAGCAACAACACCAGCACCTACAGTACGGCCACCTTCACGGATAGCGAAACGTAGGCCTTCATCCATAGCGATAGGAGCGATTAGCTCAACTTGCATTTGGATGTTGTCGCCTGGCATTACCATTTCTACGCCTTCTGGTAGAGAGATGTCACCAGTTACGTCAGTTGTACGGAAGTAGAACTGTGGACGGTAGCCTTTGAAG
>NZ_JATABF010000069.1:0-11151 GCF_036533715.1 Vibrio sp. M260121
GGGGAAGTTAATGTTCCCAACGAGGACTCCGAATACATTAGCGCAAACCAACTCCGTTATTACTAAATTGTAGTTGCAATAACGGGGCGGACCATACATTTTGTGCTTTAACAAATTAAAGCAAACGTTTGAACTATGAATACAGCTAACTAGAGCGATGCCTTGTATCAATCAAACATAAAGAGGCTCTAAAAAGAGCCTTTAACTTATAATGTCTTCACTATTGGAAAGTTATTGCTGTAACAGGCGCATATTTGTATTTAGAATCATCAATATTGTAATGTACTGTGATAGTGCTTTTTGTGTGCTTTACTGACAATAAAGTAGACAAAAATGTATCAAATGCGATATCACTTTTATTTATGCGAAAGTAGCTAGCGTTGCTTGGCATGTTTTCCAATGTGAATAATATGCCACCCGCATGGCTATTCTTCCAATTACCCCCATATAGGTTTATTTTACTTACCTTACCTCTGTGGGAGTCTGCATAGACATTGAATGAGATCAAGCCGATAAACAGCAGTGTGAATAGTTTTTTCATTTATTTAATCCTTTAAAGACTCCAGTTTTTAATCAAGTAAAGAAAGTCACAGTATGTTTTTGCACACAAAAATAAACAGCTGAGGTATGCTTGTTTGAACTCTCTTGGTGATCTGAACATCTTGAAGCTAAAACAAAAAATACGCCTCCAAATTATTCTTGAATCTCTTATTTAGTCAAGAGACTCTCTAATCATGACATAATGTGGCTTCTCAGAAGCAGTGTAACGTTTTATATCGCTGCATTTCTTTAAGTTGTAATATTGCATCATCAATGGTTTTTGAGTCGCCACCGCTGTCAAAGCCATCGAAGACCAAGATTTGCACGTTTCAGGCGTGACACCATTTTTAGTTTTACTGACATTACATAAGCCAACACTAGATGCCCACGAGGTATTGATAATTAGCGAGCCATCACTTTGTATCCAAGCATCTCTTACCAAACCTTTACAGTGTATAGATTCCGCAGAAAAAGCAGATACGGAGAAAAGACACAATAAGGGTAAAAATTTTGTTTTCATGTTGTTCCTTTAATTTAAAAATAGCTTTCCTGAATAGCTAAAAAGTCCAGTTCACATGTCCCTTTTAAAGAAAAAGCGCGCACTTTCTTGCCTGCCATGTAGGCTGAAAGTGCTAAGGAGGTAATTTGATCCAGACCTTTATCCGAATGTTTTGAATGGGTAATGATTGCAACACCATCACAATCGTCGTTGTATATTTTTGCTTGATCATCAAAATAGATCTTTGTCGCTTTAAAAGTGGCTTGATCATACACTTTTATGCCCTTAAGGCGTCCGTGTGCTATATCTTTAGAGCTGGCCAAAGCGAGGGTTGAGCACAAACAAAGTGAGATTATTAGAAAATGTAAACTTCTCATATTAGGTTCTACTCTAAAGTGGAAACGCAAAAATGCCTTCGATGGAACAATGCCACCAACCTTTGGAGTTCGTCTCTTGATAACGAATATTCCCTTTAAAGTTTTTGGTAGTCATCATCGTCAGTAAAAGTGAATACAACTCCTTGTAATTAGGGTTAGATTTACTGAGTCTTCCACCCTTTTCATGACTACAACCAGGCATAGCGCCTTGCTGGAACTCAATGTAAAGTCCGTCCCTTGCGTCATGGTAAAAAGAAACAGGGTATAACTTTTCAATTTGTGGACCTGTTTTTATCTCAGCGTAAGCGTGAAATGAGAAAAACGTAATTATGATTATCAAATATTTGTTCATCATGTATTTCCTATTACCCCGCAGGGTCAACTTGGTTAATCACACAAAACGAAGAACCACTTTGGATTCCAGATGTATAAACGGTCACGCTACGTTTATCCGCAATCCATAAAGCAAGAGTGGTTGACGTCATTGCACTAAATTCTTGTTTAACTAACATCCAACCATACGGAGAACCCTCGCAGTTATCTGGTAAGCCGGTGTCTAACATAATCAATAGACCTTGCGTCGTTGTTGTTAGGTTTTTGATATTCCCTGACAAATAGGTCGAAGCGCCAAACGACACTGGAGACCAAAGCAGTAGCCCAATAACAAAAAAACTCATAATTCTACGCATATTTTCGATTCCTTTTCTGTAAGTCATTTAAACGTTCAGTCAGCCAATAAACCTAATACAACAGCTTTAGGTACCTTACTCCCCCAGGGGCTGGAGCTGCACTGAGTCGCCCATACTCGGATTCTTTTTCCAGAAGCAACCGCTGTTAAGGCCTGTGAATACATTTGCTCGAAACTCGGTGTATCAGGAGACAACTTAACCACCTGTCCATTACTGCAATTAAGTGGATTTTGAATGGTGGTTTTAGGTATTAAATATACCGAGCCTTTTTCCGCCCTGATCTCTTGTAGTTTAAACTCCCCTATTCCTGCCGAGTACGCGATAGAGCTATAGATAAAAAAAGAAAATAGTAATATTTTTTTCATTGTAAAATTCATTTTTTGGTTGAGAAATCCCATCCAAAGAGCTCAACTCTTTAGAGTAAAAATAAACACATTTAGGGTTTTTAGTAAAAGCGATCTATATAAGAACACTTTTACCTTTTGCTTTGTAATAACAATTTATGAGTTGTTATTTATCTGAAACCACATACGATATTTTGCATGAACCTTTATCTGATACGCGCAGCCAAATTGGGTGTTCCGTTGTATGTGAGGTTAATATCAAACTATAAATTGAATCATAGTTTTTATGTCCTAGATCTAGTTTTAAATAGTCATAGGTTCCGGCATCACAATCTAACTTTTTTTCATCACCAGATGTTCCAACAGAAATACCCGACTCAGTAATCACTAAACGAGTAATTTTTACATTTGTACAGTGGACACCACTACAATCAGCAAAGCTTTGCCCAGACAGTAGCAATAACGAAGTTAATAGCCATTTTTTCATATTAAAAATCACAGGTATGATCGCTCACCCTAGTTACAAACTTCTTTGTACAGGGTGAGCAATGTTTTTTATGGGAACTAGTCTTTGTATTTCTCTAAAAAGCTATAGCTCGGCTCTGGCATATTACGGGTGTAGAAGGCTTCTGGAACATAATCCGTTTCAAACCCCAAGCGAAACCCGTATTTCTGGTAAGCAAGCTTTGCAAGTGCTAATAACGGCATTGAAAAATAGCCTATTACCTCTTCCTTTAACTTTTTTTGACTCCAATACTTGTGGTGCCCTTTGACCGCTTCATACATCGCTTGTTGATATTCCGCTTCACCACAACCTGATTGATTTAAGACCTTTGTCATCACATTAATCGTTGGTAAATTAATAAGGTTTGCGTGCTCAAAGGCTAAGCCCTCAAGATGCTCCGGCGTACTCACATCAATAAACTTTTGAATTAACGGCCTAACGTCGCCAGATTTTATTCCCAGCATGACCATCTGCAGCTCTAAGAAGGTACGAGACCGAACATTATACCACTTAGTGTTTGGGTGATCGGCTAAGTTAGCAAGGTATTCTATGTCGCTCACTTGCTCACAGAATAAAGATAGCCAAGCTAAATCTATAAGATGTGCCCCACTGAGGGCACTCTGTTGTTCTTTCTTCGCTACTAGAGTCACCTCAGCTTTGGGAAGCACCACCGAAATCGTCTCTCCATCACTCAATAGCTCTGACTGTACTAATTTAACATCAAAGTACTGATGCATATCCAACGCTCTAAGACTGGATTCAATATCACCAACCTTGTGGTATAGACAGCTTGTTAGAGAAAGACCTGCAAGGCTCACATCATATAAATAGACTTTGCCACTTTTATAGTAAAAATCAAAGTCATCAAGCACTCGATTACATTTCATCCCATATGGGTTAGAAAGTCTCTTTAGGTAGTCTGCATGACATGGTATTGGTTTAAAGTGTTCTGTATGAGTCATTTTTCCCCCTACTCAAAAAAACTGATCGCGCTTTGTTTAAGATTACCCGAACTTTTATCGATAATCTGCTCAACACCAATATATGTAACTTTATCTGCACGTCGTATAGAGTTTCTGGTTTCTGTTAGCCTTCTAAACTCAGACTGCTGTTCGGTTGTCAGCTCGCGATAGTTACTTTCGTAATATTCATATTTTCTTTCCATTTGTTTATCAATGTGCTTTTGATACTCAATACTGCCTTGTTGGGCACTAATAATACTACCATCTCGATCCTGTCCGACTTGCGAAGTTCCGTAACTTGGTTGTTGCCCACCTTTGGCCTCAAACTTTAACACCTCAGTTGTTCCATTAGGACGTGTTATCTCATATATGCGATCATATTGCTTATTAGAGCTATTATCGAGGTAATCAGCTTTAAGCATTTTTGCAGTACAGCCATCACAATAGTTCTGAGCTACATGGTCAGCCCTCGCTAAGCCAATAGCCTCACTGTATTTTTTGATTTTGGCGTTGTATTCATTTTCAATTCTTTCTCCATGTACGCCGCCGGCACCAACGTTGACAGATCTCTTAGCTTCAACCAACTTCAAGCGTTCCGCTGTTAACTCTCCAACTGATGAGTTCTCTCCAGTGAGCGGATTTTTGGCAGCGAAGTCATTGAAGTCACTGTCATCATAGCCTTCAATCCTATCTGCAATGTTCTCTTTACTAGCAGTTCGCCTGTAATTATCACCGTCACCCAACTTAATTTTGGACTGATCTATGTTTGCCCATCGACCGTTTTCAGTCAGACGTTTACCGTTTTTCCTTGCATTAACAACATCTCTGTAGGTAATGCTGGTACCAGGGTTTCTCTCAAGATAAAGTCGGTAACTCTTCTTGGTCTCTATTTTCTCCTGTAGATTAGCCAAATATACTGCATTTTGGCTTTTCTTAGTGTCCGCAATGAGTGTCTGCTGAACAAACGGATTGTTTTTATCCACTTTAGCAAGAATTGCTGCTGAGCGAGGGTGTGATTTGATCGCTACATATAACTTTTCTTCTAATGCTTTGATCGGTAATAGTCTTGTCGCCCTATTTACTACTGCTTCAGCGACCTGTTCCGTTGCAAACTCCAAGAGCTGATTTTCCAGAAACTCTCTTTTTTGCTGTTCATCAAGGCTGTCGTAATGAAGTGCAGTTTTAATCATTTCATCCGTTGCGTCATTTAAGTTGATCGGCAACAGTGCTGCACTCATCACACGAGGTAGCACCCTCACAATCAGCCAAAAATAGTTGTTTTCTGCCGCATTCTCGCCTGTGGTAGCAGCAATATTAACGTCTAAACCAGCAAGCATTGCGGTCAAGCCTGCTGTGAGTTTTGCTACGTCAACTCCAGATTCATTAATAACGCGAATGGCGTCTAAAGTTTGATCGCTTGGGTTAAAAGTCAATTTTTCAAACTTCTCTTGAATAGCAGCTAATTGCTCTGGACTATTTAAGTCTGGGTCGTAAGATAATCCAAGCTCTTCAAGTGCATCCCTTAGCTCTTTTTGCTGCTCAGTTAGCATTGCCTCCGTGTAAATAACCGACGTACCCTCAGCTACAACAGCACCAAGTGCACCGCTGGTACAAGCGCCTCTGCGATCATCGGCATCGTTAATTTCATCTGATGCAACACCGAGCGCACAGCCCAACGCGGCATGAGAAACATAACGCATTGCCTCATTAAAACGTCCCTCATTCGTTAATGATCCAATCTTATTCGCGACTTTGGCACCGAGTTTTGACGTTGCCATATGCATCGCAGATGTCTTCCAACTTTCGAAGAAATCTTGAGAACCACCGCCATTTATAATGGTTTCGATACCCGAGGTAACCGCAGACTGAATCACAACATCACCAGCCTGCTGAGCCAAAACAGCAGGATCCCAAGAATTGCTATTTGCCACTCCTTGATCAAAAAAGGTTAAGCCTTGCGTTTGTAAATAGTCCAGTGTGCCAGCAGTAACCGCTGCTATTGCTAACGAGCGTAGGTACTCTTTTTCGGTCAACGACTCCAATGCATCGTCTAAGCCATTGCCAGCGGCAACTGAACTAATAACTGAGGTAGCAATCGAAACTTGCATAGCAGTCACCGCCGCTGCAGCGGATCCCGTTAGACCACCAGTAATAGCTAGACCTCCACCAGGCCCCATTGCAATAGACACTGCGATTGCAATCATTGCCATTGGGCCAGGGCCTAAGGCACGTGATGTATTTTTTTTGTTTATCTGAACTAACTTTTGATACACCAATTCTGCGTTGTCACGGTACTCTGGATCATCATACAACTCGGCCATCCAACGAAGGTCTGGTGCTTTTCGGAAGTTATCTAGGACCTCGTCCAACGTTTGATTGTCCTTCATCGCTAGCTCAAGGGTTAAACCCTTAGTTGCCTGGATATTGACTCCTCCAACGATGCTGTTATATACGGAATTTTCATTTTGACGATCGATAGTAGTCGTCTTCACTCGCCAGAAATTTTTATTAACTTTCTGTTGGAAGAAGTGATCCTGTTCCTTAGCAAGGAGAAGATTTACCTTTCCACTGTGCGCGGATATATTCGCCCCTTCTTGTGATGTCAATTTGACCGCTTTTAAGTTGATATCACCAAAGTCAGATGCAATGACAACGCTCTTGCCCGCCTCTAAAGCAGATCTGATTGCGATAGATTGGAACTGGCTCTCTTGCAGAGAGGTCCTGCCTACTTTACCGCTCTTCGAAGATTGATATTGATCGAAGCTGTTTAATATATGTACACCTTGAGAGGCAAGAATTGACAACACCCCCTCATCAGCAATAAGTTCCGAAGCGATAATTTCTACTTGCCCAGACGCCATCAAGAAAATACTGTCTTTCGCTTCTAATGTAGAGCCATAGTGTTCAACGAATGAGTCTTTCTCGTTGTAACCACCAACCCACTCATTTCTACTATAAGTTGTATCTTGGCTTGCAATCTGAATACTCCCACCGGCACTCAACTTGATAACATTCGCAGACATATTAGAGCCATGAATTTTGATATCCCCAGAGGTTGTAATGGAGATCGTGCCATCGGCATTGACTTTAGCAATTTGCCCTAAACGTGTCCCTTGCTCATACTTGGTTGCGTAGCGATGAACCATCGTCTTTTGACCATATTGCTTAGCAATTATGTCAACATTACCTTTAGAGGCTTCTAATTTACCCGTGTTAAATAATGTGCCTCCTACGTTTAGGTTTAAGTCTTCGTCAGCAATAATCTTTGCATGCTCGCCAACTGAAAGGCTACCTGTTGCATTTAGGAACGCACTGCGTCGTGTGAGTAATGTGCCCGAGTTGACAGTGATATTACGGAAGTTGGCGTAATCCCCTCCAACTTCTACTGTGTGACCCGCAATTTTTGCACTATCGATGGTTGCATCGGTTAAATGCAACACAGGAACCAGTACTTGTTCGCCATTAATATTGCGCAGTTCTGGCCAAATGAAATCATGCTTAAATGCGTTAACTTGCTGACGGGTTACTTTTTCACCATATTTTACGCTGTACTTGGCCGCAAAACTTTTCGCATTTTGGTAAAGGTAATTAATCTGTTCCTTTTCTGTTCTCGGATCAATGTTCTTTGAGCCTGACTGATATATAGACATTTTAGGTAAGATTAAACGATCAATTTCGCGTTGCATTTGCATGCGAATTAAGCGCGCCTGTACAAACTTATCACCGATTCTTTTATCAACCGGATAATGTGGGAATATAACGGTTATATCACCTACCGCAATCGGGATCATCAGTGGCTCAGGCAAGCCAGATTTATTATCGTTTAGCAGAGTTTTGTGAAACGATACTAAGTCTTGAGCCGTCTCTACTTGGTTGCTAGCGATATAATACGCCTTTTCAAACTGACGTTCTCGGTTATAAACGCGAGAAAACTGTGGAGACGCATTTACATTAGCGGTAATAGTCGCATCATTGATCACCTCCATCGCATTCACGACTCCTGGGAATACAATTTGACCGACCATGACAAAGCTTAATAGGTACGAGGTACACTTTTGCCATAGTGGAGGTGGTAGATCTGGAAGGTTATCTTGCTTATTTTTCATTTTTCAATTATCCGTCTTAAACTAGCTTACTCACTGAACTAGATAGTGAGATACCTCATCTAGTGATATTCTTTTTGTATGCTCTTCATATGCATACCCACCGCTTTTACACCCAACTCTTGGGTGACAAACTTTATAAGGTGTTTTATATCCATATTTAAAATCGACATTATTACCCGATTTAGAATGAGATATATAGTATGGTCTAGTAGGGCCAGAAGAATAAACTCTATAAGTAACTCTAGGGTTTATTAATTTCTTATCCATCGTTAAAGTCATTCTTTTCAGCGCACGCTCTATTTGTGAATTATTTAAAGAGCGACCATTCAACTTACTCATCTGTTTATCATTTAATGAGTGATAAGGTATAAATGTTTTAAATTCAGAATAAATTTCTGTGTAAGACACAGGAGTATAGTGATGCTTAACTGGTCTATCTGGCCCTCTAAAAGGGCAAAGTGTATATGAATCTTTCTGATTTAAGGTAACTTCAAACTGATGTTTAAAGCCTGAGTAAAAGTAAGATACATCTTCAAAGCCAACGGTGTGGCCACATAATGTAAATGGAAATTTATTATAATAATCAGGATAGTTGTGTTTCACACCACCTTTATAATCAAGGTAGTTAGTTGTTGCTAATTTCCATTGATTGTCTGTATAACCCGTAGAATCAAGTTCTTTGTCTCCTTGCTCTTCATCGTACTTCTCTTTCCAATTTACCTCGAATTTATATGGTTTGCTGTATTGCCATTTCGTGAAGTCTTTATAATCATCAGACCAAAGGTGACCTTTAGGCCAATTACTTGGTTTAGATGTGTAAGCGACGTATACCAACACTTCGCCTTTTACAACATCTGAAACAACTTCTACATTTGATAGTCGATACTCATAAGTAAAAGTGCTGTATATCGAATTTAAGTATCTAACAATAATATTATTTGGATGCTCATCTATCTTCGTTTCGTTTTTAGAAATATAGTTATTAACTATATTTAAAATGATATTTTTCTTATCAGTCTCCAATGAGTTTATATTGTCGATAACCAAGTCAGATTCTGTGGCAACTTCACCATTTACACCAAATACATTTCCCTCAAAAGAAAGCAATGTTTCAGCCTCTGTTCTTGTTGTGACGTACTCTCTATTACAACGTCGATAGTTCAAACATGATGTCATACCTTCAAAGTCAGTATTTTCTGTATCAGTACCTATCTCTAAGCCAATGCTTTTAATCGTACTATTAAAAAAACGCGCATCTTTAAAAGCTTGAAAATATGAAACTTCGTTAAATAACTTACTGCTTTGCACTTTTTTCGGATCGCTTGTTCCACCACGACTAAACTGGAAGTCACCAAATGAGAAGACACGCCCTGGCGGTGAGTAAGTTAAGATTTTTGTTTCAGTACCAGACTTGTAATGACCTATCTCGTTTTTCTTGCTGTCATCTTGACTGTATTCAACAACACGGTAAGGATAAGACTCAAAACTGATTTCGTAACGCTCGTTACTAAAGATGGGTGAGTTGACTAAGAATTCGCCACCACCGTTCAGACCCATAATGGCAGATGAGTTCAGAACGTATGCACTGGCTTTTAATTTTAAGCTTCGTTCCGCCTCAATCGCGACTTGATTGGCTTTGATGCCATTGACTCGAATACCCGCATCCCAGTTGACGCTATTATTTTTCTCAAGATGATATGGATTGATGTTCTCAATTCTTTTCGCTTGTATGTCTAAATTGTCCGCAAGAATGGAAGCTGACACATTACTGGCACTGTTTGCTGACTTTATCGCTGAATGGTCTTTTAATGCCTGCCATATACCAAATTGTTTTTTGACCTCATAACCTTCGCCGCCGACGGTTAATGCCTCGTCAAGGTACACCGCTTTATCTGTGCGAGAACCATTAATTACCGCTCCAGACTTTGAGTAAAGAGTCACGTTTTTACCCAACACTTTACCGCCAAAGCTGTTGTAGATGGATTTTTCCGTCTCTACATCAATGTTTGCTGATTCCACCACTCCATTATTGATGAACTGGTTTGCGGAAACTTTTACCTCATCCGCAGCAACATAACCCTGTTGGTGCACGTCGTTACGAGCAATCAAAGTCATATCACCACCAATCACTTTTGCTTGCTTGTTGCCCTGCTTTAATATGCGTATCGTACTTAAGCTTTTTAATGACAGGTGATTGTCGGTAGATAACTTAGCATTGGCACTAATGTGGATATTTTGATGGCTCGCGTTCTTGTATTTACCCAAGCTCTGAACAAAAATACCTTCTGTCGGGGCATAGAGTTTGCCGTTATGTTGACTGGTGCTAAGAGCATCCGACATAGTGCTCATATCGGCATCTATCGCAATATTATTGGGGCTGGCAACTGCAATTGTCGCCGCTCGAAATGTGCCTTTAATCGTTGACCAAGCAGTGCTCAATGTCGCAGATTCCATAGCTAAATCTGCATAGCTGACTTTAAGACGGCCAGTAAACATGCTGATGCCACCTGCACCGACTACCTTACTTCCCCTATCGACAATTATCATGCCTGACTCAGGGTGATTTTCCGCACGTAAATTAGTATCAATGGTGCCTGACGTATCGATGTTTTCAGCAATCAATTCCAAGGACTGTAGGCCCGGAGAAACGAGCCCTTTTACTGTGACTTTACCACCTCCGACAGTGGTTAAATCACCAATACTATTAATGGTTTTTGCGTTCGAAGCATAGCTAGGTGTCGCGGCAGCCATTGTCACGCGGCCAATATTGTCAAAGCTACACTGTTCACAAGTTAATTTGCCACTTGCGCTTCGTGTAATAAATAGAATGTCTGCAGGAGAACCCAGAATAGAGAACTGCTCTTTTAAGGAGATATTGTTGGACTCTATGACAATTAAATCCGCTTTGCCCGTACCGCGTACCCCACCAGATGTATCATCGGTATTAACAAGAGTAAGAGGCTTACCACTTAACTCAAACTTACTGAATACATTGTAGGAAATGCCATTTTTCGCTTTCGCAGGCACCAGAACATCAAAGTTGCTTGAGGAACTCTGACGCACCTGAGTATCGGTTCTGCTTGACAGGCCATAACTTGATGCAAATGCATGGCTTGATAACAAACTCGC
>NZ_JATABF010000070.1:0-10703 GCF_036533715.1 Vibrio sp. M260121
TCTGTCAGTCCAGCAGGCACAATTACCACACCATCGTTTGGTACCGCTAACCAACCTGAGCCGGTGTTGTATTCAAGAGAGCCAAGGTCACCGACTTCGGTATCACCAAGATTGAGGCCAAGTTCTACCTGAACGTCATCTTCGGAGGCATTAGTTAGCGAGACAACAAAATTGGCAGTGTCACCTTCGTTAATGGTGCCAGCATCACTGATGGATACTGTTGGGCGGTCATCATCCGGGTCAGATCCTGGCCCTGTACCATCATCCAGTATCGTTACAGCGCCGCTTTGTTCTCCATTTTGATTGAGTGTCGAACCAGACAACTCAAAGGTCTCTGCTCCCTCAAAAATGTCATCGTCCGTTGTATTGATAGTCACACTATAAGAGGTGTCATTCGCAGGAACGGAGACTTCAAAACTACCGTCTGGATTTACAGCAATCACCTGCGTACTGTCATCTTCAAATGTGATGGTGACCGATGTGTTCGTGTAATCAATACCACCTTCTGCAGTACCGTCTGCCAGGTTCATAATTACCGTCGTATCTGTTGTACTTGGGTTTGAAAGTGACACGTCCAGAGTGGCTGCGTCACCTTCGTTGACAGTAGTGTCAGTGATGGATGCGACAGTAGGTCTGTCATCATCTGGGCTTGAACCAGGACCAGAACCGTCATCTATGATCGTAGCGACACCAGTCGCGGGTTCTGATTGCCCCTGCGTTCCTCCAGTTAGGGTAAAAGTTTCGCTGCCTTCAAAAAGGTCGTCATTGATCGTATCTACAGAGATATTGAAAGAATCATTGCCAGCAGGAATCGTAACCGTGAAGGTACCATTTTCATCCACAGTTACTGCTTCCGAGCTTCCATCTTCGAACGTAATGGTCACAACGGTATCGTTGTAATCAGTTCCACCCGAAGCAGTATCCTCACCAAGTGAAAGCACAATATCGGTCTGTTGCGGCAATGGTTGATCAAGTGTTATGTCGAAAGTGGCTTGTTGCCCTTCACTTATCGTTGGACTAGATATCTCTTGAACAATGGCTTGTGCAGGAATGATTTGCTCGCGAATAAATTCCAAGAGCGAGAGCTCTTGTGTCTCAGACAAAGCAATCGCGGTACCGACAGTTTCAAAGTCTGTGCTTGCCAAAGATTCAGCACCCGTCCGATCAACTGCCCCTGTAGTTTGAGGGCTAGAGCCAGATGATTCACCAGCCGCCGTTTCGAAGTCTCCTTCTAACTGCGCTGGGTCTTCGCCCGCTGCGATTGCCTCAATCAGTGCAGTAATGTCGTCCGTGACATTTATTGAGCTACCATCAGGGGTCACCTGCTCGAAATTAAGCTCTGAAGTATCCGAGACTTCAGTAATGATTAACTCTCCAGGTGCTGGTAACTGCCCTGGTTCCAAAGTCTTGATTTCCCCATCGACTCCAATAACCACAATATTGGTAAATAACGAGCTAAAGGCCACTCTATCCATAAATCACCTCACCGACGCCAGAAGACGTCAAAAGTTTGTCACCCCAACAAATACGACTATAGTTTAGTCAAATCATTTGTTTTTCGTTGTACGTAAACACGTAGAAGTAAGTAGAAACTCTGGGGGCGGAGTTTGCTTTGCTGGAGCGTCAAATTACGGTGAAGAACGCTATGATATTAAGAATTCAAGCTTTTCTTTCAAAAAGAACCATTAGTCGAATGAGCAACATTTCTCATATGTGCTAAGGTTTTATAAGGCGAACTACTGGATTTTCTGAATAAAAGCCTAGGGTTAGCAGGAAGTTGATCATTAAACCGACACACGACTGTTATTTATGATGTTTTGTCTCACTCTTGAGATGGAATATCAAAAAAGAAATACGAATTTTCTAGGAGAACCACCGTGAAATGGAATCAACTGAAAATAGCTTGTTGCTGTAGTTTGATATTATCTCCATCCGTTTTCGGTCAAACTTTAGAGCAAGCGGTAGCACTAACACTCAAAAACAACCCAGACATTAAAAGTGCATTTAATGAGTTCAACAGCCGAAAATACGTAAATGAGGCGGCTTCGGGTGCTTACCTACCTTCAATCGATCTTGATGCGGGGATTGGCTACGAAGGTCTTGATCCATCTGATGAAGGCGGTAGAGGGGATACTGACTACACAAGGAAAGAGGCATCGGTGACGTTAACTCAATTAATTTGGGACGGGAGCGCGACACTCAACGATATCGATCGAACGGCTGCAGATGCAGAATCCGTTAGATTTCAACTCTTAGCAGATGCCTCTGATACGGCTCTTGAGGTAACAAAAGTGTACCTTGATGCGGTCAAAGCCTATGAAATTCTGACACTTTCCGAAAATAATTTAGCAGTACATAAGAAAATTTATGCGGACATTAAAAAGCGCGTAAACTCAGGGATTGGTTCAACCGCAGACTTAACCCAAGTTGAAGCTCGTTTGGCAAAAGCGCATGGTAACTTAGCGGCAGCACAAAATAACCTCTTTGATTCTCACACCATGTTCACTCGACTTGTCGGGCAAAGTCCTCAAGGTTTGATTTTCCCAAGAGCTGATGAAAATTTTCTTCCATACACAATTGACGATGCCATTGGTTTAGCTTTTGAGGTGCACCCTGTAATTCAGGTAGCACTTGCAGACGTTGACTCAGCGAAATTCCAATACAAACAATCAAAAGGGGTTAACTACCCTACACTCTCCATCGAGGCTTCACAAACGTGGCGTGATGATGCTGACGGTTTAAAAGGCAGAAGTGATGAGACTCTCGCCATGCTGAGACTTCGTTATAACCTCTACAATGGTGGTAGCGACGCAGCAAACTCTGAAAATTTTGCCTACCAGCTAAACAAAGCTAAAGACTTACGTGAGGGAGCATATCAAAACGTAGAGGAAGGATTGAGACTTTCTTGGAGTGCTTTGGACTTAACCCTGCAACAAAAAGAATTCTTATCAGACCATGTAGACTCTGCAGCAAAAACTGTCATTGCCTACGAGAAGCAATACCGCATCGGTAAGCGTACATTACTAGACTTACTCAACACGGAAAACGAACTTTTTGAAGCTCGTAAAGATTATTTGGATGCGAAATACGCAGAGCAATACGCTAAGTACCGTGTTATGAACGCAACTGGACAACTGCTTAACTCATTGCGCATCGATATTCCGCAAGAGTGGCTAGAGAAAGTGGAGTATTAATATGAAGATAATACCTATTTTTTTCACGGTTTGTTTGATTTCAGCATGCAGCGGTTCTAACTCAAACAGAGTAACAGGCGATGAATATGAATACATAGAAACGCCGAACGCTAACCAGATTGCCGACTTAATCGACGATGACAGCGATGGTGTTATCAACGCACGAGACCTCTGTCCAGGAACTCCGGAAGGTTCGGAGATCGATAATGATGGCTGCGGTGAATACGCGAAATCGTCTCAAGAAATGCAGATTCGAGTCTTATTCGCAAACGACTCTTCTGAGATTGACCCTGTTTTTGCTAAACAAATCAGTGATCTTTCTGACTTCTTAAAAGAATACCCTACAACATCAATCGAGTTGCAAGGTTATACGAGCATTACTGGCACTGATGAGTATAACCTCGCTCTTTCAAAACGCCGGGCAGAGAGTGTAAGACAAGAGTTGATTAACAACGGCATATCCCCAGACCGTCTGCGTATTGTTGGCTTTGGTGAAACCAACCTAGCGTCAACAGGTACTGATGAAACAAGTCATGCGTTAAACCGACGTGTAACAGCGACAGTGGTTGGTTATAAAGGCGAAATCAAGAAGGAATGGACTATTTTCTCAACCCTACCTAAGAGTTAGTGTCTTGTTCTAATCATTAATAAAAAGGTCTAGCATTTGCTAGACCTTTTTAGTTAGTGCTACAAAGCGGAAGGAGCATACTCGCCACTTCCTTAAATCGACTAACTCATATCGTTGTTGATTTTCAGTAGATCGTTAAGAATGGCGCTACCATCTGCCGATGATAAAGAACCATCACTTAAAAACTCACTGTACTGGCTCTTGCCGTCCTCAATCACCACTTTTTGACTCGCCGAGCCATCCGATTCAGATATGGTCAGAATCAAGTTATCACCATCAGCTTCAAGGCCGATCTCGTTATTAGCCAATAAGCTGTCAATCGAGTCTGAGTCATCAGTATGAAGTAAGTCAGAAATATCGATCTTGTCTTCACCTTTCGTGAAGTCCTTGATCGTATCTATCTCACCATCACGAATACCTGTTCCGTCATCAACGAATTTGAAGATGTCCTCACCATCATCTCCGATAAGAATATCATCACCCGAGCCTCCAATCAGAATGTCATTACCGGACCCACCTCGTACGGCGTCGGAGCCTTCTCCGCCATCTAAGATGTCGTGCCCTGTTCCTCCGAACAATATGTCAGAGCCTTCTTCACCAAAGATTACATCATCTCCAGCGCCACCATGACCAATATCCAAACCAGCTTTGCTTTGTGACTCAGCTTTCAATGCCTGATCTTGATCGTTAGCAGTATAGGTAAGGTTATTGAGAGCAGTGTTAGCAAAATCATTCAAGACTGATGCAAACTCGTTTTCTGGAATATCACCATCTTGCTCTTGAACATGGCTTTCGCCTAAGTAAATGGTGTCATCGCCATCACCCAAGAAGACTTTATCGTTGCCTATACCTACATCAATACTGATGCCTGTATTTGAGTCGTACTCATACTGACCATGCTGCTCTGGTTCTCCAGCATTCGCGATAGCTGCACTTTGTTGCCAATCAAAATCACCATATCCTGAACGATAAGCAACGGAATCAATCATATCGTCATCAGCTACAAAATCTGGAGATTGAGTGGTTACTGTTACTGTTGCAATGCCACTCTCAAGTCCATCGCTATCGATGGCGATATAATCGAACTCGTCTTCAACAGCATGAGAGGCACTCGTTTCAAGAGCAACTCCAGCCAACGTAAAGCCCGCATTGTTTCGGCTCGATTCAGGTACTAAGCGTATCTCATCATAAACACCAGAAAAGGCGATCGTCGCATTTGCTTGGTGAGTGCCTGTTTCTACTAACGTTAACTTTTCTGTACCAACAAGGATGCCATTCTTAAATAAATAAGCATCGATATACAAAGCTGGCCCATTATTACCGCTTCCATTAAATTGCTCATTTAAGCTCGCAAGGGATAGCGTGGCATTTTCAATATATCCTCTCTCTGCTGAGATACTGATGTATTCACCAAGGTCTGTTTCATCACCTACCCCATTAGCATCCCTGTTCGCCGCGACATAAAGGCCTTCTTGATGAGCAGCATGGTCGTATTTGATAACTTCATTTCCAGAGCTATCAAACGCACCATTGGTCATTACACCGCCAGAGATAACAATACCTGCAAGTTTCAGCTCTGCTGCGCCAGATTCGTTATTTTTTAAACCTGTAGAATCGAAATCAGAGTCATTAACATTAAATGACTGACTAACCGTAGGAGAGTTCTCTAGTTCGTAAACAACATTTTCCACATCATCAATCACAGAGCCTTTCGTTAATAACGTCTTGTTTCCTGAGTCATCTACATAGTACAACGAGCCCTCTGTAGGGACAGACTCTATACGGACAGAAGTGGTTTTATCATCAGATTGAGACTCATCATCCTCTTTATCGGTAGCATGTGTTTGGAAACTGAAACCAACAAATTTAGTATCTGAAGTAACAGTGAAGTCATTCGCTTTTGGCGGCTCATTGTCATCTTCACCAGACGTAGGGGTTTCTCGCACTTCGACATTAATACTAGCGGTGGTCTCAGCCGTTAAACTGCCGCCAACATCACTATGATCGCCATGCTCATCATCTTTGTTGGTATCACGCTCAGTTGAAGTCGCAATAACAGTAATGGCAAATACCCCAGCATCTTGCGCTTTGACTTGTAGGTTAGACAAATCCCATCCCGTAACGTCTATGCGATCATCTTTGTTCTCTTGTGTAACCACATAGATATTTGCACTGTCACCTTCACCGTCTTTAAGTACTGAGCCGACGGGAATCCCTGTTAACTCGACTTTCAAACTTTCGGATTGGTCCAAACTATCTTGAAGTGATGCGTCTATTTCACTGAGCTTAATGAACGAGTCTTCGTACCCCAAGTTATCTACTGCCGTGAACTTGATATTATCCATGATGGCGCCTGTAGAGTCGGCTTCATCGGCTTCAAACAATAAGCGATACTTACCTGACTCCTCGACTGGAAGCGTGATCGATTCACCTTGATACCAACCATGAGTAGTCGGGTCGAAGTCATAGAGCTCCACTTCACTACCATCAATCGGATTACCCTGATCATCCAACTTAATTAGAGTCACCGACATATCAGACGTATGTGCCTTATTCGTTCTGGCCGCAATATCAAATTCAAAGTTGTAAAAACGTCCGGCAACAAGGTCCATATCGGTGTATAGAATCTTGTCTCCTACCTCACCTTCAATCTCCATTACTTGGTTTGTTGAATTACCTGGCAGGTATGTACCTTCGGTTCCAACTTCAACATGTTGACCAGGGTTTGAAGTAAACCATTGGCCAACTGTGCCAGCACCCTCTACTTTGTTGATTTCAATATCGCTATCCCATGAGCCTGACTTAATGGTGACATCTTCAAAGTCAATCGCCGCGACTTGTGCAAAGCCGCCAATGTTTAGTATCGGCTTATCCGCATCGGGGTGAACGTCAACGCTTATGCTGCCCATCTCTACGATAGTATTGCTGTCGTCTTTCGCAACAACTGAAATATCGAAGTTAACGTCACTATGCTCCGGAGCTTTGACTTTCACGGAGCTAATGTCGTCAATGCTAACGACGATTGCATCAGCACTATTAACCACGGATGCTTGTCCATTAATTTCGATAGTAGAACCTTGCGGAATACCACTTAACTCTACAGTTGTAACTGAGGTTTCAGCATCATTAATGGCAATACCAAGATCAATAAACTTATCTTCAAGGCCTACAACGTTTTGTAGCGAAAGCTCTTCTTCTTGCGTGACTGCAACTGAAACTATCGCCGGTGCAGAAGCGTTAATACCATCTGAAACAAGCACTTCAATAACACGATCTTCTTCTTCAGGGGTATCGCTAGTGTTAATAAAACGAGTCGATTGCAAGAATGATTCAAACTCTGCGGCAGAAACATCTCCCGAAGGATGTGTGATTTGCAGAACGACCTCTCCGTCAATCATCGCTTTATTTACTGTAAACACACTGTTTTCGTCCCAAGTAAGGTCATCACCTTCTTTTGGGTTAGTCAGAGTGATTGTCATTGTTCGAATGGTGTCTTTGTCGTCAAAAACATCAGCATCGATAGTTGCGAGTCGAGCTTCGTCACCTTCTACGTAACTTGAACTGTAATCAACACCACTCTGGGCACCATTTAAATCAACAAGCGGCGCCTCATTATCTAGGATTGTTGCAATCCCTGACTCAGCTTGTTCTTGGTAAGAGGTTTTTCCAGATAAACTAAATTGCTCTAAGTTGTCAGAATGCTCGTCTTGTATTGTTGCTACTTCAACTGCAAAAGAACCCAACCCCTCTGGCACTGTAACAACAAATTTTCCATCAATGACTTCGACTGTATCAACTTGCTTATCATCGCCACTACCAAATACGACGGTGACACTTGAGACGTTAAAATCTTCACCACCTTTTGCTGAACCGTCATTAAGTGACATTGTCACTGAAGTTTCTGATTCACTTGTATTGGATAGCTCGACGATGAATTGTCCTGCGGCTCCCTCTTCGACGTCAAAGCTTGAAATACTCTCGACAATTGGACGATCGTCGTTACCAGTTTGAGGACCATCAACATCAGGATCGGATCCATCATCGACAATGTTCGAGTGAGCAGAATCAAAATTATTCGCTACATAGCCACTTTCATCGGTTACGACCAATGTGAAGTCTTCACTACCTTCAAACACCAAGTCATCTTGCGTTGCCACTTCAATGAAAACTTCCGATGCGCCCGCTGGTATTTCAACGATAGGTTTACCTGTCATCGAATCAATAGTTACCGGAACTTCAACTCGCAGATCATCACCAGTTGGTTGTGGATCTAGATAATACGCAGTAAACAATTCAGAAAGGGCTTTAAAATCTTCAACTTCTGCTGAGTTTTCAGAACCATCAAGTGCTAGGTTTAGCGAGATATTGATATCCTCACTCGATGGGTTGGTTAGAGCAACTGAAAATACTGCTTTAGAACCTTCAGCAACGTCGCCTAAGCTTGTGACACTCAGGTTCAAAGCCTCTGCATTGACAATAGTGCCACTGCTCGATACATCACCGACTTTTATACTGTAGTCTTCATCAAGTTCGTGTACGCCATCAACAACGGTTGGAATAAGCACCGTAAAGTCTTTCACGCCAACTGGAATAATGAGTTCACCTGCATCTTTGTCATACTTAACACCGTTGGTGAACACGACATCAGTAAGATTGACATCATTTTCACTGGCGTCATCACCTAGCTGTCCAAACTCAATATCTAGGCGCGTCTCTTCAAGAGCACCTGAATCTAGGCTGACTTTAAATGCCAATTTGTCACCTTCAAAAACTTGGTTCGATAACAAATCGATGCTTTCAACCACCACTTCTACTGGCTCTGGATTTACAATAACGCTCACTGATGCGGTATCAAACCCACCTCTGTCATCCGTTATCTGGTATTGAAAATCGGTCTGTCCGACAAAGTCGCCATTTAAATCAAAGTAGACAACCCCATCTTTGATGTAAGCTTCACCTTGTGACTCGCCATATACATAGGTAATACGGATGCTATCACCATCTAAATCCGAGTCATTGGCAAGGAGTTCTGACACTGGAATTTCAAGCACACCACCCTGGTTGACCGCATATGCCCCTTCACTAGAAGCTTGGAATCCAGTAACAAAGTAGTCTGATGAGTCGTTGCCTTTTGCAGGAACATCAACAAAATCAGTTGCTTCAAAGACGATTTTATCAAAAGCAATAGGTTTCCCATCTTTAGTTAGGTCAACCGTGTACTCTCCTTTGTGGTTTCCATCGTTTGCCACAAAGGTATCGCTCGCAACGGCGACACCATCAAGGTAAGCCACCCACTTACCTTGCTCATGGTTTCCGGCTTGATCACCTTCATTTTTATACAAATTTGAAACCGTAAAGCTGAACTCCGTCGCTGGTTTATCGAGATCAATAACGAACTGCTCAGACTGACCCGTTTCACGATTAAACTGTAGCTGAGCCTCTTCACCACCATTTTCATGACCAGCCACACCACGCTTATCTCCGTCCTCAGTAACAAGCCTCGCTTCACCGGCATAATTTGCACTGATCGCTGCACCTTGAGACGTCCATGAGCCTTCGTTGAATGAACCTAGTTTAACCTCAAAGCCTACTGGATCGTTTTGTGCATCTGGAGCTTGGTTTGTCTCTTCAAACGTAACAGTCGAGACATCACTAAAGTTGCCATCGCTGTCTAGTGCTCGATAATCAAAGCTATCACTCAAGCTCGTTTCAACTGAGCGAAGCTCCCAGTTTCCCTTACCTTCTGTAGTCAATTCTATACTGGTAATTTCTACATTTTCGGGAAGGTCAAATCCTTCAGATGGAATCGTTAATGAATGGAACAGGTCACTATTGCCCGAAGATTCTTTTTGAAATTCAAATGTTTTGCTACCACCTTCGTAGTTCACGGTGACGACGACACTTGACTCATTGGCATTACCTAAGTCTTTTTCAAAGTAACCACCCAATCCATCAAGGCCAAGAGTTACGCTATCTGCAGGTCGGCTATCAAATTCAATAATGAGCTTTTCGCCTTCGTTGACACCCTGCTTGCCACCCACACCAAGACCATAACCGACATGATTTGCGCTTTCATCACCACTATATTGAGTAAGTTTTCCGCCTTCACTGCGAATAGTGACAATGTCACCACCATCCAACTTAAGCTCGCGCGTATTCGCGTTTACCTTTTCTCCCCAATTATAAAAGTCAGAGGTACTCGAGCCGCTATCCGGTTGACCTAAAGGTTGAGTATCGGCATTACTATTAATGCCAAGTGAGAAGCCTTCTGAATGACTATCTGGCTGATATTCAATGAAATCAGGGTCAAATTTGGTGTATGTCGTATCGCCTTCACCTTGATAAAGATCGGCTTCTTTAATCTCTACGCCATTGTGGAAAAGCGTCCCATGCTCAGGTAGCTCAGTGATCACAACGTGGAGCTGCTCATTTGCTGCATCATCTTCTTCGTCAGAGATGTGGTCTTTCTCTTCACTTTCGTGATCAAAGCTAACCTGAGTGCGATTTCCACTTGACACTTCGACAGTGAAATCCTCAGATTTAGGAGGGTTGTCTTCATGATCGGCGATGGTTCCTGTGCCCACTGCCGGGGTCGCTTGTGATGCGGTTGCGCCTGATAATGTAAACGACTCATTACCTTCATACACATCATCATTAAGGGTTGGAACGATCACGCTGAAATCCGTGTGACCAGCAGGAACCGTGACGCTGAAGTTACCGTTTTCATCGACCGTCACTTCTTGCGTTGTATCATCCGCAAACATAATCGTGACCGTCTCGCTGAAGTCCACGCCCAATGCCGCACTGTCACCTGCCAATGACAAGTTGACTGTGGTCGTCGTTGTACTCTCATTGCTCAAGGTAACGTCGAAGCTGGCATT
>NZ_JATABF010000071.1:0-10494 GCF_036533715.1 Vibrio sp. M260121
CCTGACGGCGGAAGACCAAAAATAAAAATCCGGAAGACCAAAAATAAAAACAATATGTGCGTTTTTAAGTGAGATTTGGCGGGATTTAGTGGGATTTGGTGAGACAGAAAGGCGTCATCTGAAACCCTTCTGTTAATTCACATTATGCCTGCAATTCCCACAATTCCCAACTTGTACCACCAGTGCCGCTGACTAAACCTGCACCATAGGCATACACATCTATAACGACTTGCGGCGTACCACTCCAATATGTCACCTCTCTTGGTTCGCCTCTGAACGACCACCAACAGTTAGTTGGATCGGATGATTCAGCCGTACCATCTGAAAGAATATTGACCTTAAATCGTCCACTGTAGTGCTTGCGACTACTGGCTGAATATCCTGTTTCAATCGTTCCAGCAAGCGTGCCGCTAGTGCCATTTTTCCAAGGGATTGAACAACTGCCGCTTGCTACCTTAACCCAATGCAGTTTCTCGTCATCAAGGGCCTCTTGAGCCTTTGTGTTAACCAAGCCTAGAGCGTACTCAGAAGCGGCTAACTCATGACTTGCGCCATCAATTTTGTCTGAAAGTTTTGATAGAAAATGCTGTGCAACACGAAGTGGCGACATCCAAACGCCTGTGCTAGTACCTTCTTCAGCCTGCGCTTGCGTTGCATGTTCATCATTGTGTAGATACTGTGGAAATGGATTATCCTCAACTTTAAAAGCGTCGAGAGCATCTTGGGCGGCATTGGCTAGATCTGTAGCGTTATCAGCGGCGTCCTGAGCTGCATTAGCCAAATCAACTGCGTTATCCGCTGTGCTCTGAGCATTACTTGCCTTTGTATTTATCTGGCTCAATGCGTATTCACTTGCAGTGTAATCTGTTCTTGTGCCGTCTAATGCGCTTGAAATGCGCGATTTTAGCAAAGCCAGACCAGAGCTTGGATTTAGCATCGATGACGTGTCAGTGCCGTTGATAGCCTCGGCACTCGTCGCAAATCTTGCAACACCAGCTTTAACGCTAGTTGCGACACGTTTAAGCATCTTTGAAATAGTCAGTATTTTAGAGTCATCAACGCCGGCTTCAACGTCCTCATCATTGATGATTTTTGCGATGCCCGCTTCTGTTTCTGTTGCGTAAGGGACAATAGGGCTCACTGTCACATTCACGACATCAGCATTTTCTAGCTCTGTGATGTTTTCTATTTCAAGTTGTAGATACTCAGCACTATCGAGACTAGGAATGAGAGATTCCGGATATGCGCCATAGATGATCATATCTCCCTCATCATCATAGATGCCGTACTCGCGCAATGTTTGCTCTGCTGTTTCAGCAGTTGGAGTCACGTATGAAATTACATGAATCAAGTGGCCGTCTATTGAAGCTTCATTGAGTGCAACTCGAGCGAACTCGTTGACCAAATTTGTGAAGCTAGAATCGGGGGCTACATAGGCACCATTCGAATCACCAATAGCCATCTCAATCAAGTTAATAGTTTCGCCAGCATTGTATGCAGCTTCGATTTTGCTGATACCCAAATCAGTTACATATGAAAAATACGTCATCATTTTTACTCATCATTCAATTCATTGTTGCTCGTCAGATAGAGACAGCATAAGTATCTGCCGCCTTGCAGCTATTTTCTCGTCGGCGGTTGGCTCGTATCGTGTCAGTTCGACGTCAACGACTTGACCAACTCTTGCCGTCAAAAATTCATGCACTGGTATGCCTTCTTCGTTTAGTGCAGTGTAATAATTTCCGAAAGTTAGGTTTTGACTAATGATGTCGGACTCATGCGTAAACGTGACAGTCATGCCACTCCAATCTCGCCACTTTGGCCACTTTGCTTGTGAACTAAAATAAACAACTACATCGGCAGACCTACGCCGCCATATAAATTGTGATTTTCGATAAATAGTTACGATTGGTTCACCAGACGGCCAACTGTGCGATGAAAACTCGCCGTACGTATCTTTGTACTCGGGATGTAACGGCGAATACTCAAACACGCCAACTGATGTTAATACGTCGCCCCCGTAATAGCCCTCGCCGACTGTTATTGAAAAGCGCTCATAGTCTTCTATAGACTCAAGAACGACTGAACCACTGATGCCTGCATCTTCTGTTGAAGTGGCTGTTATCGTCACAGAGCCAGATGCTAATGCGTTGTAATTGCCTGCGTCATCAATTGTAATAATGGTTTCATCAGAGCTGGACCACTCAACCACGCCCGGTTCATCAAGAGAGTTAGCAGACGTGCCGTCGTTATATGAAACCGTTGCAATTAGCTGTCCCGCATCGCCTGGCGCAAGAGATTCGGGCATACCTGAAATGGCGATCGAGACCGGAGCAACGGCTACATGAGAAACCACCGTGCACTCTGCGCTAGAGATACCATTGAATGTAGAGATAGCACAAACACTCGCATTACCTTCACTCACAAAGGAAACCAGTCCTGCTTCATCGACGGTTACAATAGACGTATCACTAGATTCAAATCGGACATCGTGAGTTGTCGTTCCATCGCTCATTGTTACCGTTGCTGATACGCTAACTGGCTCACCCTCATAAACGATGATGCTCGTCGGAGATATGGTAATCCCCGTAACATGCAGCGGAACAATACTACTTGAAGTCCAACGCTTGCGAGTTCGAATCACTGGAGCAGCATAAGCTGAACCCATGCTAGGGTCATGGATGATATTGCCCTTCCAGTGCTGAGAACCCTGCTTATTACTTTCAGTTAGTGAAATGAGCGTATCGTAGTCGTTCTGCATGAGACTACGACTATCACTGGGTGCTGCATCGATGCGAAACGTGCCGCGAGTGCCTTCCGGTGCCATTGCATACCAAGGAACAACGCTGGCATCAAATTTCGACAACTCCAACGCTCGCTCTACAGCCCAAATAGTGCCTTTGTACTTTTTCAAAATCAGAGCGTTGGCGATAGACTCTCGCTTACGTTCTTCGCTCCATTCATCGTCCCATGCGTCAACTCGAAACCACCAAGCCAGCCACGGCAGGAATGAGGTATCAACCTCGTATACATTCATGATGTTGAGTCGCTTGATGACCACTCGTAACGAGTTGAATTCTTCAACCGTTAACTCTGCGAGCGCTCGCATTCGAATGTCATTTCTTAAGATTTTCGGCAGCATGTATCACTCCAATATTTGATGCCAAAATCTTAACTATTCTTATCGCGCGCACGTGGCAATTGACATTGTTACAGTGGTTTTAAAAGTACCTTTAAGCCTCTTTCAAAGAGGTTTAAATCATGACTAACGAGATCAAACAAGAAGCAACAGCGGAACAAAACAATAAGAGCATTGAGTCATCATTGCCTGTCGAATTTTCTGACTCCATCATCGGTCAATGCATGGTAGAGTTTGATATTTGCCCCCTAAAATCCCCAATTAAATGCAATGGCAAAACATACAACTGCATGATTCGAGAGCGTGAAGCTGTGATTCGAGATCGCATTCATGCAGAGCAGTGGTCGATTGGTGAGTTTGATTCGGTATACATCGATGCGGTTCGTGCTTTCTTCATTTCAGATACCTGTCGTTTTGGCATGCTTGACATCGAGACAGAGCAAGAAAAAGAAGGATTCATTCGAGTTACTAAAGCCGATATGACCGAAGGCGCAACACTACCTGTTGATTGCATTGTTGATTCTCTCGCGATTAAGGATTACGCCAACGTATCGCATATGCTGGGAAAGGCTTAAGCCTGGCACGAATGAGCAGCGAGATGTTCAACCAGGCTTTTGAGTCGCTATCTAATAAGAACTCCAAGATGAACGTGTCAGTTTCAGAACTAATGGGAATGAATTGGCATGAGATGTCTTACATGATTGAGAGGTTCAACAATGTCAATAAGCAAACAAAGTAATGGCTATGCTCTTGAGTTGCTTGTGGGCATTCAAGACGAATTCTCTGGAAAATCCAAAGCCATTGAGCAAGAGACTAAGCGCCTAAGTAAAGAAGTGGAAGTGCTTCAAAAGACAACAGGTGATGTCACTAAGTTTAAGAAAGCAGAAAAGGCTCTGGACGATTTACAAAAACAACAGATTAAAAGCAAAGATGCAATAACAAAACAAAGGGACGTTTTAAAAAAATTAAAAAAGGAGGCTGGTGATACGAAGGAAATTGAACGTCAAGAACATGCACTCAAAAAGCTAGAGCGACAAGACCGCGATACAACAGCAAGTTTGCGTGAACACGAAAGGGAAACTCGACGTCTTCGTCGTGCATTGTCGGATGCTGGATTAGATTTAAGCAACTTATCTGCCGATGAAGCCAAACTGCAGAGCAAAGTCGAGAAGACCACCAAGGCTTTAAAAGAGCAAACTCAAGCGCTCAATAAATTTGGTAATGCCAGTGCTCAAATGGAAGGACTTGGTGACAAACTCGGCATGGTTGGCAGCATTGCCGCTGCGGCTGGCTATACGCTTTTCCGTGGTAATGACATGGAAAAGCACATGCGCATGTATGCAGCCCAAACAGGCACAGACAAAGCCGATCTAATGACCGAGGAACAACGTAAATTTAGAGCATCCTTAGTCGCTGATGGAGCCTCCAGCGGCGAAATATTTACAGCGATGGGATTAGCTCGAACTCAAGGATTGGATGATAAAGAAACGAATGCACTTACGGCGGCAACAGTACGACTCAACCAAGTTTTTCCTGACTTTGACCCACAAGAGCTAACGAGAGCAATTGGTAATACGGCGAAGGCATTTGGTGTCAGCATTGATGAAGCGGCTCAGCGCATTGCGGCAATTAGACAAACAACTGGTGATGACAACCATGATCTTTTAGACACCTTCGCTGAATACGCACCATTACTCGGGGATAAAGTTTCATTAGATCAATATTCAGCAGTACTAACCGCAGGTCGCCAAGCTGGCGTATGGAATTACGACAAGCTGGGTGACAGCCTAAAAGAAACATTCCAAGCTCGATTCAGTGACCAAGATGAATTCACCAAACTTGTTGGTGGCGGTAATACCGTTGGTGCTATTGAAGCGATCACGGATGACCAAGAGCGTAACAACGTGCGCACGGCAGCACTGAGAATGCGCCATGCGGTAAATACAGGTCAAGGAACCGATGAAGCCTATGCCGCTTTCATGCAGAGTCTGGTTCCCGTAATGGAAAAATCACCAGGTGTGGTTAAACCAATATTAGAGGCTGCTGGCGGTACAATTTTAAGTGAGGACGTGGGCATCAAAGGCTTAAAAGCCATGATTGAAGCGCTCAACAACCCTGACAAATTCCTTCATGAACTCAATTTAAAGGAGCTTGCTCAGAGCACTCGTACCAAATTTGAGCAAGGAGCAGATGCAGCACGTTCTGCGCAGTCAGTGGTCGATGAATCCACGGCGGGTTTGATTGAATCTCAGGATGGCCTATCAACTGCCATTCAAGATTTAAGTAAAACCTTCACAGATTTTGTGATTGAGAACCCATCCGCTGGATATGCGTCTTCTGCATTAGAAACAGCAGCGCTGGGTGCTGGCGGTCTTTTTGCTGTGAAGAAAGCGAAAGATTGGCTAACAGGAAAAACTATCAATGTCGCTGCAGGAGCAGCGGCAGAAAGCGCGGCTGATATAGGCAAAGCAAGTCGTTTTAGCAATGTGGCCAAGTTTGCGAACAAGATACCAGGACTCAAGCACGTTCCTGTGATTGGTACTGCGATTGAAGGTACTATGTTGGCAGCGGATGTCGTAACAGGAGACGACCGAGGTCTATGGGAAGATGTCGGGGGTATGGTTGGTGGCGCGCTCGGAGGTTTGGCTGGTACGTTTGTTCCTGTTCCTGGTGGAATGGTTGCTGGCGGCATTGGTGGTGACATGGCAGGTCGAGAGGTCGGCGATTGGCTTTACAATGTGTTTAATGATGAGCCAGAGGATGTGGAGCGAGTTGAAAATCTAGTTAGCGAATCGAGCGATACAACCACTCGATCAACGTTGCCTGCAACCCCAATGATTCAAATTGAATACGCACCGCAAATCTCAATTGAACTCACTGGCGCATCACAAGAACAGGCTCAGGCATTGTCTGATAATATCGTGACCGCCCTTCGAAACATGACGCCAGAGCTCGAACAACAGCTGCGTGACGCGATGTCAGATATCATGCAAACCAGCGACTACTTAGAACATTAAAAAAGGCATCGGTTTGCGCCGATGCCTTTTCATTATTCTTCTTGACCACTTAACGTTTCTAATTGCCTTAGCGTGGTATCAAAGGTTTCTTCTTCAAACTCGATACCAACAAATCGACGCCCTAACTTTAAACACGCTTTGCCTGTTGAACCACTCCCCATAAACGCATCAAGTACAACATCACCTTCTCGACTGCTTGCTGTAATAATATGTTCAAGCATTGCCGCTGGCTTTTCACATGGATGCTTACCAGGATAATACTGCACTGGCTCAAATTGCCACACATCGGTATAAGGCACATCTGCGGTGACAGAGAACGGACGACGAAGTATCTCATATTGAGTTTTTAGATCATCGTATTCCTTAACCAAGGTCTGGTATGTTTCCTGTAGCGATTGATATTGCGTATGTAGTTCTTGATGACTTTTGGTTAACTCTCCAGCTTTCGCCTTGAATAGCGCTTGCAGCTGTTTGTATTGCTGCTCACTTGGTAACTTCCATTGGCTTGCGCTAAACCAATGCGAACACATTTGAGAGTTCGTGGCTTGGTTGATCTCCTTGGCGGTAATGCCGAGTTCTTTGCGTGCATTGGCAAAGTAGTCAATCAGTGGTTTAAACACTTCCTGCTTGAGTGCTTTACACTTCGTGGCGTACCCCGAAGACCCCTTAGCAAAACCTTCCGAACCATAGTGGCCAGCAAACAGCACACGCTCTGTTGAAGGGAAGAACTTACGAAGGTCTGGTTTATGCATTCGCTTCCACGGCCCTGATGGCTTAGCCCAAATAATATGGTTAAGCACTTCGAATCGAGCTCGCATTAAGATTTCGGTGTCCGCAGCTAGCGTCGAACCACAAAACAGATACATACTGCCGTTGGGTTTTAGTACGCGCCAGAACTCCACCAGCACTTCATCAAGCCATGCTAGGAAGCTTTCGACATCTGGCCATTGATTATCCCATGCATTCGTTTTGATTCGAAAGTATGGAGGGTCGGTAAGAATGAGATCGACAGAATTGTCATCAAGAGTTTTGAGGTGCTGCAAACAATCAGCATTAACGAGGGTCAGTTGTTCGTTGCGTAGTGTGTGTTTGTGCATTCTTGTCTCCTTATTTAAAAGAGCCTTGAATACAAAGCAAGCCGCCAGCCTCAAGCGAGACTGGCGGCGTTTCAATGCTTCCTCTCCAGCGATACTGGGTCTCAGGTACTCAAGGCATCAAAACACAAAGACACCTTATCACAACTTAACTGTGTTTTTATACAGTTATTGGTGTAACTGAAGATAACTTGTGCAACAAATCGTCACCTTCAAAAGTCAAAGAAAGAGTACCACCTATACCCCTAATGACTCCAAGCGCCTTTAACTGTTCAACGACAAACATCATGCCGACGGTTGTAACCTGATACTGTGTAGGATTGACATAAAACGCCATATCAAAGCAGCTATCTTCTCTTGGGTGGCTATTTTTAACGGTGTTTAAAATGGCTTTAATGAGAGGTCGTTGTTTTTCTTTAATATCAAATAGCATGTGAAATAAACCTTGCTGAGTGCTTCTGAATTGCCACGAACCATTACATTCGCGGCCAGCACCATCCACTCATTATTGAAGCTAAGTGCCACAATATTGATGCTGAGCAAGTTCACCTATTGATAACCCCTAATGTGTTATTTCTGGTTTAGTTTGATTAATTTTGATAGATTAATAAAAACTACCTACCCAACATTTCAACTTTATGACCTTTGAAATTAAACGCTTATATGTTAGCCCTGATGACTTGGAGCAATTGGGGACAAAAGAAAAATTTTGGTTTTGGTTTAAAGGTGGGACAAGAAGCTGGCTTTTTAAGTATTCCAGAGAAAATACGGGAGAGCATTGGTCTGAAAAAGTTGCTGAGGAACTATGTAAAGAACTGGGTATCCCTCATGTAACTTACGAAATAGCTCAAATGATGCTTAATGAACGTATGGGCGTCGTGTCACCAAACGTAATCCCGAGTTCAAATCGAATGATCATGGGTAATGAAGTTTTACATGCCGATAGTCCTTTAAATTACCCCGTTCCAATGGAGCAAAACCAAAAGTTTGTTCGAGTGAAAGAACATACCATAAGTAGAGTTCTTGGTTGTTTAGATAGAACAGACGTGCAACCTCCCAAGGGGTGGGATTGTATTGATGGATTAAATGCGGGTGATGTTTTTTGCGGCTATCTTTTATTAGATGCTTTGATTAGTAATCAGGATAGACATCATGAAAACTGGGCTATCGTGATGGATATCGAGTCTAAAGAAAAATATTTGTGCGAAACTTACGATCATGCTGCAAGCTTAGGTAGAGAGCTGTTAGATATTGAACGTGATGAACGTTTAAAGACAAAAGATAAAAACAGGACTGTTGGTAAGTTTGTACGAAAGGCTCGCTCGGAGTTGTTCAAATTCAAAACCGACAAAAAACCAATGCTAACTACTGATGCATTTTTTACTGCGGTAGAAAAAAGGGAAAGGGCTAAAAACTTTTGGCTCAGCAGACTTGAAGGATTAAGTGATGATAAAATCCACGAAATTTTTGATAAAATTCCAGAAGAAGTGATAACTGACACAGCAAAACAGTTTGCGTTACAAATGGTACTTGAAAACAAAAATAGGTTACTAACAGATGACTAAAAATAATCCGGTTTACTTAGCTTGGCAATCGCCAGATACAAGGGACTGGCATGTCGTTGGGGCCCTTACTGATACACAAAAAGGCTTTGAATTTCGTTACACACAAGGCGCGACAAGTTCCAAAAACTTTGTCCCATTTAGCGGAATGGAAGACTTACATACATCGTATGTATCTATTGAATTGTTTCCTCTATTTCATAATCGTCTATTGTCAGAGAGAAGGCCTGAATACCCTCGCTTTATTAAATGGCTAGGGCTTAAAGATGATGAAATTACACCAGTAAATATTTTAGCTCGATCTGGTGGCATGAGAGGTACAGATCAACTTCAAATGTTTCGTCGTATTAATATCAATGAAAGTGGTTCTTTTGAACATTACTTTTTCTTACATGGTGTTAGTCACTTATCTAAATCGGCACAACGCCGAATCGACGCCTTAGAACAAGGTGAACAGTTAAGACTTTGTCTAGATTGTCAAAATGAGTATGACAACCATGCGGTAATGGTTAGAGCAGAAGAACCTGCGGAAATTGTAGGTTACTGCCCTCGCTATCTAGCTCGCGACATCAAAGCTCTTTTGACAAAATCAACAGACCTCGTTGTATCAGTAGAAAGCATTGCGAAAGATGCTCCAATGAACTACCGATTACTTTGTAAGATTAGTGGACACGTTGTTGATGGGGATAATACCCTCCCCACTCAGAGTGAATATAAATTTCTAGTTTAATAATAAGGGCCAGTAATCTGGCCCTTTTGTTTATCATTTTGCATCTAACTTAATCGACTCAGCTTGTAACTTTGCAAGCTCATTGTTAGTTAAGTGTTTCACGGTATAGACCTCAGCTTTATCAAATGCCGCCATGAGCATTACTGCAGTACGTTTGTCATCGAGCGCAACCAGGTACTGCAGCGTTGGCAGCCACTCGCCACCATCGAGTTCATCAAACCCAAACAAAATTCCATCCGCATCATCAAGGTTTGTGCCAGCTAATTTTTCTTTGAACGGATTGAGCTCTGGCGTTTCTTGGATTGCCTTATCGAGAACGGCAGTGGAGATTCTACTTTTTACAGCTTGATTCATTTGCTCCTGGATAACTGACTTGCTTTGTTCATATGAGTAGCTCAGCACTTTATTGGTGAGACCGTACTCTTGAGCACTGGTAGCCAAGGATTCTGGCAAGGCTTGCATCGATACAAGGGGCGAACTTCTAAACTGATGTTCTTTAGAAAACGTGTCGTCTTCGTGCATCGAACTAATGGTGATTTTGGTGTATTGCGACTTCTTGCTTGATGGCAGTTTGTCGTACTGCTCTCTGGTCAACACGGATACCGTGCCTCGGCACTTATGGTGGTTGGGTGGGTAGAACTCAATCCAAAACTCATCGTTCTTCGGTTTAGCTACGCCGTCCAGTTCTCTGCAGAGTTTGGTGGTGCCATCATCCATGACCGATGTATAGACCAGGAACTCAACCAAATCATTATCCGCAATCTGTGTCCATCGACCTGCGTTGTAAGCGGTCATCATGTTGTTGCGATAATGCAGCTCAAGCCAGTACGGATTCGCCTGTGCAATGCCGATTTGCTCAAGATACGCATCCAGGTTGCGAAGCACCTCTGAACGGCTTTGACCTTCGTTTAATGCATCTTCATAAAGCTTCTTCACTCGATTGACAGCATCG
>NZ_JATABF010000072.1:0-10479 GCF_036533715.1 Vibrio sp. M260121
TGCCAGAGTGATTATTGCCAACCGCATGAAAGCAGTGCTTACCTAAATCGATACCTAAAATGTGGATAGTAGACATATGGTTCACCTCGTTCTGATAGCCTACTCTAAGCGTAGGGCTTGAGAGTGAGGCGGACCATATAATTAGCCCCCTTAAAAGGAGGCGAGATGCAGGATGGATAACGTCGATCTTGTTAGTGGTACTTGTTCACTCTGCCTTCGACGAAAAAGACTTCACACTGATAACGTTGAGCAATATCGCGAAGCATTGATTGATTCATTAGGGCAATCTTGTTCGATGCGACTACAGCGCTAGCGTTACCAGACTGAATAGCTTTAATCACGATTTCCACTTCAGAAAGCTGTTGAGACGGCTTCATCTGAATGATGTTTTGACAGCGGATGTTGGAAGCAGCAAGTTGCTCAAAATCAGGACGAGGGCACTCAGCGGTAAACAGAATCCATTGCTGTTGTTGAGACAATACTGCCAACTTAGAAAGAAGTTGGCCCGACACATCCATAGGTTGTGTTGCTTGTGCCAATACGTTGTAGCGAGAGTATGTATGAGATTGAGTTTGTAACTGCATCTTACTGTTCCTTTATACATGCTGTATGTGTATACAGTAGTTTGTTTTTGATGCCTGATCAACCGATTTTTATGAATTGAGTTGAAAAACTTTCCCTTACTTATGATTTGGTTTTTGTCTAACTTATTGAAATTAAAATGTAAAATTTGATTTTTGATATGTTTGATAAACATGGTGAAATGTGAAGTCACCTGCATTCCGGAGCTGTATATACAGGTGGTTACTACTGTATATACAGTAACTTCGGCTTAGCTATACAGTGGTTTTAACCGCTTTATACAGTGCTTTTTCGTGATGGCACACAGTAGTGTTAGTGCTTTTGAGGGAGAAGAAAGGAAGAGAAAACAAGAAAGGCAGAGGCGGAACGTTCAAGAAAGCGCTTTGCTTTTACAGACAACGATAAAAAGCAGGCTGCGAATACGCAGCCTGAAAATACAAGGATCGATGTTTAATAATGGTTAGAATTCGGTTTTTGCACGTGTGATTTCTGTTTCAAATTGGCCAAGGTTGCCAGCTCTTACAAGCTGAACCATAGTTTGAACCATGGTGCGAATTTGTTTGATGTTACCTGAATTGGCGCGAGAGCATAAACTGCCAAGGTCGGAGTTTGCTAATCGCAATAATCGACTTTTGTTAGGGCCAGAGACTTTTCTTTTAATAGTATTTTTCAAAACCATCAACTCACCAGTTGCAACGGCTTCAGGAGGCTGACTAGAAATAATTGCTTCCGTTTCATCTGTGTACATATGGCCACTTGTTTTTTGTTTGAGCGACAAAACTATACTCCAGATGTATCGTGGGTTTGACCCGCTGACAGGGAAAACCATCGACATCACTATGAAATAAGTGACACTGTTTTTAACAGGTCAATTAATAGCCGATTTGAGAGTGTGAGAACCACCAGAGGACTAGAGAATGTGATTGCGGAGTATTTTGGTTGTGAGGGCTTCACGTTTTAATGAAGGATCAAAAAAGCGCCTTGCGATAAGGCGCCCTTGAAAATCAGTTCCGTTGATTTGTTCTATTTAGCTTGCTCGTTGCCCCAAACGCTCGCGCATTTGCAATTCGCCTTGGTTGAATAGGCGGACATCGATTTTCGCGATGTCGTAGCAAGAGCTGCATGAACGATGGTATTTACCATCTACGTAATCATGACGAGTTACAAAGCTAGGTTTTTTACACCAGTCACAGGTGCCTTCTTCAGTGAACATTGATTTTCTCCCCACCTACATAAATTTGAGTCGCTAGGTGTTATTTTTCGCCCAGCATTATGGCATATAAAAGATGGTCAAGTTAAATGTCTGTTAATTTGTTTGAGAGGGAGATCGATTGCGAGCCTTTATTTTCTAGGATGAAAAGCTCGCAAGATAAAGGTGTGTGGCTGGGTTTTACTCTTTTGTAACATTTTGTGAAATGGTTTTAAACGCCTGATTTAAACGCTTCATCTCTTCTTCACTTCCCCTAGAATCAGGATGGTAGAGTTTAGATAATTGTCTGTAGCGCAACTTCACTGCTTTACTGTCTGGAATGGTTTGCGGGGTATAGCCAAACATCGCACAAGCGACGAGAAGTTTTTGGTTCTCAGATTGACCTTTGATCTTCTTAAACTCTTTAAATACTTTTTCGAGTTGGCGCTTAAGTTGTTTATTAGCAAACTGAAGTTCTTTCACTTGTGTCTCTAATTGCAGAGAGCGTGACACTTCATTTGCTGCAGTGGCTTTGGCCTTTTTTGTGTGCCTGCGGTAACCGAATGCACCGCCACCAAGAAGCAGAGCAAAGCCCAGAGCGCCAGAGGCATACCAAACGTTGGAGTTTTCAGCTTTCTTTGCTTGTTGAATTTCAATGGTCTCTTTCTGTTCTTCGTCAGTGGCTTGCTTATCCAATTCTACAATCTCAGAAACTTGTTTGGCCCTGAGTTGATTGAAGCGATCTTCCAAAAACTGGTTATAGGCTTCTTCTGCCTGAGGGTTTTTAAGTGCAGACAGTTGATACCAAGCTTCGACGAGATCAGAGTTCGATACTTCCGCTTGATGGTGCTGGACAAAATCGGCCAACAAAAAGCCACGGTCGGTTGGATCGTTTAACGCAACAGAAGTGAACCAATAAATCGCTTGGGTGAAATCCGTGTTGCCAGTTAAACCACGAGCGTAATCTTCTGCTAGTTGTTTTTGAGCGGGTAAGTAACCTTGATGTGCCGCTTGTTCTAGCCAATAACGTGCGTCAGTAGGTGATTCTGGATTGGGTTTCAACGCCAGTTGCTGCGCAAGGTCGAATTGGGCTTCAGGTTGTGTCGGGTTCTGAGAAGCAAATGCAGTGCTCGTAAGGCAGGCACTTAAAGCAAAGGTGAGGGCAGTGGTTCTGAAAGACATTGGGTATGTCAGGTCTAGCGAACGACGCTAGACCTGCTCCGGTAATAATTGTTATTACCGATATGGTGCAACCAAATTACTTCAGTGGCAAGATTTGGATTTCAACACGACGGTTGCAAGCACGACCTTCAGAAGTTTGGTTTGAGCAAATTGGGTTACGCTCACCGTAGCCACGTGCGATTGCGCGACCTGGTGCAACGTTTTGTGATACTAGGTATTGACGTACTGATTCAGCACGACGCTCTGATAGCGTTTGGTTGTAAGAATCGCTACCTGTGCTGTCTGTGTAACCATCGATCACAAGGCTTGTGTCTGGGTATTCAACTAGGATACGAGCCACACCACGAAGTGTGTTGTGGATGCTTGCGTCTAGTTGGTAAGAGCTTGAAGAGAAGCCAATGCCGTTTTCCATGCGAAGAAGCAGTTGGTTTTCGCCAACACGTTCAACTTGTACGCCAGAGTTTAATAGAGCACGACGCAGTTCCGCTTCTTGTTGGTCGAAGTAGTAACCAACACCAGCGCCTGTAGCACCGCCAGCCGCAGCACCAATCAATGCGTGTTTACGACGTTCTTTAGCGTCGTCACCAGTCGCAAGACCAATTGCTGCACCCGCAATAGCACCGATAAGCGCACCTTGCGTAGTTGAGTTAGTTTCGTATTCACCTGTAGTTGCGTTTTGGCGTTGTGTTGCTTGACAGCCAGTAAGAGCCAGCACTAGCGCAAGTGCAATAGACATCTTTTTCAAGGGAAAATCTCCGTATAAGCCGAGGCGCAAGTGCGCCTCATAATGGGATGTGAATTATGGAATAGAAGGTATTGATATTTGTTATGCGAACGTCAGATTGATAGAAGCTTTGTAAGCTTTTTCTTATAGTTGGCGATGTTGTAATCAGTTCCAAAGTTATTTAGAAGGGTTATCCAACATTTTTCTCGCCTGCTCTCCGCCAACACCTCGGTTAACGGAAACTTTGCGGCCTTTTTTCAAGCCGACTTCGTAATCTGCAGTGATGTTCTTCATCGCTTCCTTGAGTTGTTTCTTGAACGTCTCACGGTCGATGTTTTTAAATTCTTTATCAATGTAGTTATTGATTTTGTTTGCGGATTCTTCATCTGGTGAGATCACAGGTAGCTTTTCGAGCGCACCTTCTACCCAACCTGAAACGAACGAGTTAACACGACGCGTTACTTCCATTGAAGAAGTGCCTGAACCGGCGAAACTATTGCGGAACTGTCCGGTGCTCTCGTTCATCTCACGATAGATAATATCAAAGGCAAAAGCCGCAAAAATCGCGCGGTCTGCTTCACCGATAAACTCTACTCGTTTAAGCCCTTTATGGTTCAGAAGAACCGCCTCAACACCGAACTTAGTATTGATGCCGCGAATCACGCGCAATATCGTCGAGCTAATGCTTGCTGGCAAGAGATGTGAAGACTGAGTCTTACCCATCTTGATAAACTCAATATCGTCCTTATCCAAGCCATATTTCAGCATGAGACGATGCGCCATCTTGATAGCGTTCGCCGCTTCATTAACGTTGGCGGAGTTGCCCAGTTCTAAACACTTGGCGATTTTTTTCAGAGCTTTTTGTTTATCCATCGACGACCAGTACCGGGAACTGAAAATTTAGGAAGTCGGATATATTACCTTTTTTGATGGAAAAACGGAATAACGATGGAGAGGGAAAACTGTGCTGCAAAAAGAAAGCCCCTTATGGAAAGAGGCTTTGAGAAAGGTCGTTGTTTGGCAAGATTACAGACCAAGTTGGTCTAGCAGATCATCCGCATCACTTTTTGAGCTTGCTGATTCTGCCGCTTTTTTGTCAGCCATACTTTTGCGAGTGGCTTCTAAAATATCGTCCGGGCTTTCATCTTCAGCCACTTCAAACTCTTCAAGTTGGATAAACTCGGTCTTGTCCATCGCTAGTTCTAGGTAGAAGATATTATTGTTCTCTGTAGAGAAGGTGACTCGACGCGCTTGAGGGCGGTCAAGATTGGTATCAACTTGCAGGATCACCTGTTTATTGAGCGAAAGCATTTTTGGTTGGTTCTGCGTGATATTGGTCTGCAGCTCTTTACGAATCTTATTCGTGAAGTCGCCGACCAATTGGTTCATCAACTCACCAAGCACATCGCCCACTTCATCTGAAGTGTGTGAGATCGCTAACTCTTCCTCTGGCATGCCCATATTACGCATGTAGTTGGTGTAAATCTCTAAGGCCGCTTTTGCTGTAAAGTTAATCACAACAAGGCCAGTGAAGCCTCCATCAAACAATACAAAACAACCAAAATCCGGCTTGAGGCTGGTTTTGTTGATCTTTTGCACCATTGCAGAGTAGTTAACTTGAGAAGAGGTTGCTGAAGTAAGTACGCCAGAAACCGACTGGCAAAGTTTTAGAAGGATATCTTCAGTGGTTACAACTTTATTTTTTTTCATCCTGAAAGCTCATATTGAAAGGCTATTTCCTTTTCAATGTAAGGCATCAAGCGTTATAAAATAAAGCATAAGTTTAATTCTTGTATTGAGATTCTGATTTGAACGCCTTTTTAAATGTTGTAAAGTGACGTAATTCAAAGAAAACAACCTCATTCATACCTCTAACTTGCCAGTGGTTTTGGACGTTAATGGTGAGAATGATTAAAAATTAGATAACCCGCAGCTGATTGGATCAGCGCAGTAGGGGCAGGAAGCAAATGTTACCAAGATTACACTCGCAAACGGATGTCGATCCTCTTGTTCTTAGTTTTCTCAAAGAGCTTGAGCACTCCGGGTTCACTGGCGATATCGAAAGCCAATACTCTAGCCGCCTCGCAGTAGCCACCGACAACAGTGTCTACCAGCAACTTCCTCAGGCTGTTGTCCATCCCAAAACCACCCAAGACGTTTCCCTCATCGGTAAACTTAGCAACAAAGAAAAATACGAGCGTATTACCTTTTCTCCTCGTGGTGGCGGTACGGGCACCAATGGTCAGTCTTTAACGAAGGGCATCGTGGTTGATTTGTCTCGCCACATGAACCAGGTTCTAGAGGTAAATGAAGAAGAAGGTTGGGTTCGTGTTCAAACGGGTGTGGTCAAAGACCAACTGAATGATGCTGTTCGCCCGTATGGTTATTTCTTTTCGCCAGACTTATCGACCAGTAACCGTGCAACGATTGGTGGGATGATCAACACCGATGCGTCAGGTCAAGGCTCGCTTAAGTACGGTAAAACCTCAGACCACGTTCTTTCTCTTCAAGCGGTGTTTGCTGATGGTTCGATTTTGGAATCCGACCTTTCTCATGGCTTGCCGAATGAAGGGGAATTTGCCGATACGGCAATGCGTGTGACGGAATCGGTATGCCGTGACAAGCGTCAGCAAATTAACGACAAGTTTCCTCCGTTAAACCGCTTCTTAACTGGCTACGACCTTAAAAACGCATTTGACGAAGAGGCAGACAGCTTCGATATCACTCGTGTTTTGTGCGGCGCTGAGGGCTCGTTGGCGTTCATCACCGAAGCGAAGCTCAACCTAACCCGCATTCCTAAAGCGCGAACTCTGGTTAACGTCAAATACAACAGTTTTGATTCGGCCCTGCGCAACGCGCCATTTATGGTGGAAGCAAAAGCGTTGTCCGTTGAGACCGTGGACTCAAAAGTTCTGAACTTGGCGAAGCAAGACATTGTCTGGCACACCGTCAGTGACTTGATTACCGACGTACCTGATAAAGAGATGCTTGGCATTAACATGGTCGAGTACGCTGGTCAGGATGAAGAGGAAGTGGCTTCTCAAGTCGCGTACCTAACAGCCAAGCTCGATAGCATGCTAGAAACGGAAGAAGCGGGCATCATTGGCTACCAAGTATGCAGTGATGTGGCGAGTATCGGTCGTATCTACAACATGCGTAAAAAAGCCGTGGGGCTATTGGGTGCTGCGAAAGGGCGTGCGAAACCAGTCGCGTTTGCTGAGGACACTTGTGTTCCGCCAGAAAACTTAGCGGACTTTATCGTTGAGTTTCGCGAGTTGCTAGACGCAAAATCACTTAACTACGGCATGTTCGGTCACGTAGATGCGGGTGTGCTCCACGTTCGTCCTGCATTGGATCTGTGCGATCCTCATCAAGAAGCCTTGATGCACGAAATCTCGGATGAAGTGGTTAAGCTGGTGGCAAAATACGGTGGTTTAATGTGGGGCGAGCATGGTAAAGGTTTCCGCTCTGAATATGGCCCTGAGTTTTTTGGTGAAGAACTCTTTACTGAACTGCGCCGAGTGAAAGCTGCTTTTGACCCACACAACAAAATGAACCCAGGTAAGATCTGTACGCCGCTGAATAGCGATGCTGAGCTTGTCAAAGTCACCGATACCAAACGCGGTTACTTTGATCGCCAGATTGACGTACAGGTACGTGATAGCTTCAAGCAAGCGATGGAGTGTAACGGTAACGGCCTGTGTTTTAACTACGACACCAGTTCACCTATGTGTCCTTCGATGAAAGTCACTGCAGACCGCCGTCATTCGCCGAAAGGGCGCGCAGGTTTAGTTCGTGAGTGGCTGCGCCAATTGACTGAGCAGGGCATTGATATTCTCGACTTAGAGAAGCAGACGCTGGAAAACAAAACGTCCATCAAAACCATGATCGACCGTGTGCGTCATTCGATTAATCGTCGTCATGAGTATGACTTCTCCCACGAAGTGTATGAAGCGATGAATGGTTGTTTGGCGTGTAAAGCTTGTGCGAGCCAGTGTCCGATTAAAGTGGATGTACCTAGTTTCCGCTCTCGTTTCCTCAATATTTACCACTCTCGTTACCAACGTCCGGCAAAAGACTATTTGGTGTCGAACATTGAATCTATGTTGCCATTGATGGCCAAAGCGCCAAGTGTGGTAAATGGTGTGCTCAAGCAATCTTGGGTGCAAAGCCTAACGGCTTCGACGGTGGGCTATGTTGATGCTCCGTTATTGTCTGTACCTACCTTGAAAGAGCGAGTCGAGACGTTAACCACGGCTTACGACCTACAAGCACTAAGTGGCTTATCAAGTGAAGACAAACAAAAGCATGTGCTGATTGTTCAAGACCCTTTCACCAGTTACTACGATGCAGAGGTGGTGGAAGATTTCATCAAACTGGTTAAGAAGTTGGGTATGAATCCGGTTCTTCTGCCATTTAAGCCAAACGGCAAAGCACAGCACATCAAAGGTTTCTTACGTCAGTTTAAGAACACCGCGCAAGATACCGCGAAGTTCTTGGAGATGGTCGCGGACTTAGATATCCCATTGGTGGGAGTCGATCCTGCGTTAGTACTGTGTTATCGCGACGAGTATGCTGAAGTATTGGGTAACAAGCGTGGTCAGTTTGATGTGCTTACTGCCCATGAATGGCTTCATCCAAGACTGGGCGAGTTCGATGCTCTTGAATCTAAAGAGCAAGCACCTTGGTATCTGTTCGCCCATTGTACTGAGAAAACCAAATTGCCAAATGCAGAGAAAGAGTGGGGGGCTATCTTCGCCCACTTCGGTGCGGTGCTGAACACTGTGCCTGTAGGCTGTTGTGGTATGGCGGGGACCTTTGGCCATGAAGTAGATAAGCTCTCGATGTCGCGTGACATTTATGATCTGAGCTGGAAGCCAAACTTGGACAAACTCTATACCGAGCGTTGCTTGATTACGGGGTACTCCTGCCGAAGCCAAGTCAAACGCTTTGAAGGGGTAAAACCTAAGCACCCAGTTCAAGCTTTGCTAACCTTGATATAATGCTTTACGAAAGCCCAGTCTAACTGGGCTTTTTATCATTTAAGAATCGTTACTGACGATGACAACGTTTTGTTCTCATAAGGATATGAAGATTGAAAAAGCTTGAGCTTAAAGTGCCACCTGTCGCTTTATTTTTGTTGATGGTATTGCTGATGTACTGGCTGAAAGAAGTCGTGCCAGAAATGAAAATTACCGTACCGTTTGTTGAGTTTGTTACTGTTGGGCTTGTTTTGATTGCTGGGTTTGTTGGCATTGCCGGTGTTTACGAGTTTCGTAAAGCCAAGACGACAGTAAACCCAGTGAAACCAGAAACTGCTTCGCTGGTGGTCGATACAGGCGTATTCGCTTACACACGCAATCCAATGTATGTAGCGCTTTTGCTTGTCATTATCGCTATTGGTCTGTGGTGGCAACATCTCAGTGTTATCTTGTGCGGTGTATTGTTTGTCGCGTACATGAATCGCTACCAAATTAAGCCAGAAGAACGCGCTTTGGAAAGACTATTCGGTGAGGATTACCTAGATTATAAGAACCAAGTCCGTCGCTGGATTTGATGACTGTAAAGCCAATCGCTTATAAAAAGAGAGCCACAGATAAAAAACACAGATAAAAAGAAAGCCCAGTGACTTCATTGGGCTTTCTTATGAATGTTTGAAATTGGTCGGCAGGGCCTTATCTAGCGAAGCTTACTCTGTTGGAGTTTGCTTCCTGAAGACTAGGCTGCCTTAGCGAACTTTGCTAGGAAGGCGTCCTTGCGTTCGTTAAAGCGTTGGACTAAATCGTCTACCGCTTCTTGGTCGTAAGGTTTAAGGCCACTCGCCACCATACGTTTGATGCCTTTACCTACTACTTCACCATCTTCTTTAAAGGCAAAGTTCAGCGTTACCACACCACGTTTACCTTCAACATCGAATGTTGCACCTGTGAAGTCGACTTCAGGGTGAGTCAGGTCTAGACGGTTGAATTCCACTTCCATGCTTTCGTAAATCACCAATGGACGTTGGCAGTTGATCATCATTTGCTTCTCTTCCATTAGAGGAACCATGATGTGCGGGAAGTTCATGCCAGAGAACTGAACGTAGTTAGTCACCACGTGCTCAATAAATGCTGGATCTTGGTTTGTTTCGCCTTCGCGAGACATGTGTAGGTATTCTTTACCTGCCTCATCGACCACGGCGCTTTCTTTTTCACACTTATTTTCGATGTGAAGCGCAACGCCGTCATTCACCATTCCAGAGAAATCGAAACGCATCTTTTGGCTTACGCCTTCTTTGCTCAGCAATACTGCAAAAAGCAGATCGCCTGGAACACAAAAGCGTTTGTTGTCTTCATCGTGAATAGGGTTGTAATCACCAGCTACGCGTTTTGCGAAGTGACTTGCTTGCTCACGAGTGAACTGAAATTGGTGATTAGTGTTTGAAAAATAAGGTGTTAGAAACATAATTTTTACGTAGTAACCAAAACTGTCAGGGATTATATGCGAATATCTGCGTAGCAATGGTCCATCCAGTGAAAACTTCACTGTATCTTAACAATGAAACGATAACGCAGCGGAATAAAGCACCAAAAAGAGCGCTTTTGTTATGCATTATTCAGTATGGCCATAAATCCGCGATTTACCATATTATTGAGGGACTTGATGCGTATAAATACAATAAAGGCTCCAAGAAGGCTGTCTCTTGATCACAAGTCTAGTGATCAAGAGACATTGCGAGTTCGTAGCCTTCAAGGATGGTTTGCAGTTTAAACCATCCTTCCCAAAGCACCTTTATTGAAGCTCTACCCGTCCTCTTGGTATC
>NZ_JATABF010000073.1:0-9890 GCF_036533715.1 Vibrio sp. M260121
GTTCTTGTGCCCAAAGTTTAGCGTCTGAATATGTCATCTTAGTGTTTCAGTGAGGAATAGTAAGTGATCAGATCGCACACACGTTAAAGAGTTCAAAAAAAATCCCCAAGCTACAAGCTTGGGGATTTGTGTATAAGAGACAGGCCGAGGCACCCTTTTTTATTGCGAGCTTGCTATTAAAAGCACTTCGTACATTATGCACGAGTTTGCGCGTATGCCGCTAGCTCATCCATAGAAGTCTTAGCAACAACTTCACCATCGATGTAGTAAGTAACGAAATCACCTTCACGAACACCCATAAGTGTTGCTTTTTCACCGTTGTTGTAAGTGATGTCCATTTGAACTGTGTTCTCGTCGATCTGTTGCATCTGACCTTGCTCGATAACACGGTTGTTCGTTAGAGGACCAATTGGGGCTGTTGTTAGTGATTTATCTAACTGGTGGTTTACGTCGATGTAAGTGTCCATCTTCTTATCAAAGATGTGTGGCTTACCGTTTAGCGGGTTTTTACCAGTCCAGAACTCTAGAGAGTTGAACACGATGTAGTCAGCCGCAATAGCAACACCGTAAACTGGCGCCATTAGCATGTTTAGACCACCACGAGCGTAACGGTTGTCAACGGCTTTCAAGTTGAAGCCCATAACGTAACCCGTTACTGCGTTGCTGCCTACACAGCCAGAAAGAGAAACTGCGACTGCAGTCAATGCGCCAATTTTAGCGAACGCCTTTTTCATCAAAACCTCTAGTTAAATAGTATTAGGTCAAAAATTCGGCGGGGATATTAGCGGATAAAAACGAGAGGTAAAAGATAGTTTTTCGCAAAAAAAATATTAGTATTAAATTTAACACAGCCTTATTTTTTCCATGAATATAACACATCAAAAACTATGGCAAGACTACTCAATCGATACTAGATTTCACCCAATAAACTCACACAAGCCATACATTCGGTGAATTGTTGATCTTTTCAATAAAAATTATTGTTCGTCACATCAAGAAGAATGATTAGTGTGATTTTGAACCAGTTGTTACATTGTTGCTAACGTATTTGACAGAGATGGTTTATGGCCAGAAGTAAAAAAAGCAAAGTATTTGAGCTGCTCGGGCACCAAGTACAACCAGGACAACGACTAGAAACCGAATTTGAAGCGGCACAGCTTTACACGCACTCGCCTCTTTCTATTCCTGTGGAAATTATCCACGGTAAACAGGAAGGCCCTGTTTTAATGGTAAATGCAGCGATCCATGGTGATGAGCTTAATGGCGTAGAGATCGTTCGTCAGATGATCAACCAATTGGATCCAGCAAAACTAAAAGGCACGGTGATTGCGGTTCCTATCGTAAACGTGTTTGGCTTTATCCATAAGTCGCGCTACCTTCCAGACCGTCGCGACCTAAACCGCTGCTTCCCGGGCAGTGAGAAAGGTGCATTGGCATCACGTATGGCGCATGGCTTCTTCAACAATATTGCTAAGCGTTGCGACTATATTTTGGATCTTCACACAGGTGCAATTCACCGTACTAACCTACCTCAAATTCGTGCGAACTTGAGCAACCCAGAAACACTGCGTATCGCAAAAGCGTTTGCAACACCAGTGATCGTAGACTCTGCTCTACGTGACGGTTCTCTGCGTAGCGAAGCGGAGAAATGCGATATCCCAGTACTGACCTATGAAGCGGGTGAAGCTCTGCGCTTTGACCCACTATCCATCAGCGCAGGTGTACTGGGCGTTCAACGTGTGATGCAAGCAATCGGTATGCTACGTGCGAGCCGTAAGAAACTACCTGAACCAATTATCGCGAAATCCACCAGCTGGGTTCGTGCATCCGGTAACGGTATTTTGCGTACTGTGGTTAACCTAGGAGACAAGGTAGAAGAAGGCGAAACGCTAGCATACATCAGCTCTCCTCTGGGGCACGATGAGCTTGAACTAGTCGCACCGAAAGGTGGTATCGTTATTGGCCAGCAAACACTGCCACTTGTGAATGAAGGCGATGCTATTTTCCATATCGCTTACTTCAAGCAAAACGATGAAGTGGTAGAGCAAGCGGTTGAAAGCTACATTGAAGAGCTGACTGAGTTTGATGTCGACCAAGTAACGACAGGGCAAATCCCGTTAGACACTCAACAGTAACCTCTTAATTTCCATTCAAATAAAAATGCCCCGAGATGAACTCGGGGCATTTTTTAATTCAGATTTGATGGTACAAATCGACCATCTAGTAAGCTGAGATTACTCTTCGTCAGCTTCAACTTCGCGTGCTTTGCGAGCTTCTTCTTTGCGAACTTTTGCCGCTAGTTGCTCTGCTTCACGCTCTTGACGCTGTACAGCTTTACGCTCGTTACGAACCACTTGGTTTTGAACAAAACCTGCTAGTTCTTGCTCAGCCCAAGCTTGTGCTTTCTCTTCGCTGTCAAAGCCAGTTTCACGTTTTGATACTACAGTCTTACGAGATGTCACTTGACGAGTGATCTCTGCGCTCCAACCGTTACGTTTTTCAGTTACGCGGATAGCAAATTTTGGATTTTTAGACATTTCTTTCATTTCCTAAGGGATTAATCAGGGATTCGGTCAACTTGATAACTCCATCTAAGCTGAGCTGTTTAACACCATCCCTTGGTAAGCGCGGTATTAGAGCATAAAAGTTACCGAAACGCTGCAAGTTTTTTACAGTAGATAAGGCACGAACGAATTGGGGAACTCTCACGATTCATTGTTAAAAAGAGATTTCCTACTCCTTCCTTCGTCAGTCTAGGAAATGACGCCGCTGTTCTTTCTCGCATCTCGAAGCGAGGCGTTCCATAGGACGAGATCCATTCTCGATTCCATTAAATAAAAAAGCGCCAGTCTTTCAACCAGCGCTTTATTCTTTTCGTTAACCTTGGGCTACGTCGTAATTAGCCGATGTTCTTGCGTGCGTTTTGGAACATACGCATCCAAGCACCATTCTCGCCCCAACCTTCTGGAGACCATGAATTCGCTACTGTGCGGAATACACGCTCAGGGTGCGGCATCATGATAGTCACACGGCCATCTTGAGTCGTTAGACCGGTGATTGCGTTTGGCGAACCGTTCGGGTTGTTCGGGTATTGCTGAGTTGGGTTACCGTGGTTATCAACGTAACGAACTGCAACCGTGCCTGACGCTTCAATCGCCGCTAGGTGTTCAGCATCACGTACTTCTACGCGACCTTCACCGTGAGAAACCGCGATTGGCATACGCGAGCCTTCCATACCATCGAAGAATACAGAGTCAGACTTTTGTACTTCAACTAGGCTAAAGCGAGCTTCAAAACGCTCAGATTCGTTACGAACAAAGCGTGGCCACAGGTCTGCTCCTGGGATTAGCTCTTTCAGGTTCGATAGCATCTGACAGCCGTTACACACACCTAGAGAGAACGTATCTTCACGCTTAAAGAAGCCTTCAAACTGGTTGCGAGCTTGTTCATTGAACAGGATAGACTTAGCCCAACCTTCACCGGCGCCTAGAACGTCACCGTAAGAGAAGCCACCACACGCCACTAGGCCTTGGAACTCTTCCAGTACAGCTTGACCCGTTAGGATGTCGCTCATGTGAATATCCGTTGCTTCAAAGCCAGCACGGTCGAATGCTGCTGCCATCTCAACGTGAGAGTTAACACCCTGCTCACGCAGAATTGCCATTTTAGGCTTAGCACCTTTCGCGATGAATGGCGCTGCGATGTCTTCGTTCACATCAAAGCTTAGTTTAACGTTTAGACCTGGGTCTGAGTTGTCTTTCTTCGCTTCGTGCTCTTGGTCAGCACATGCTGGGTTATCACGTAGACCTTGCATCTTATGCGTTGTCTCCGCCCAGATAGTACGTAGTTCAGTACGGTTACGCTCTAGAACCACTGTGTCACCAGAAGTGATCACTAGCTTGTCAGATGCTTCTACTGAGCCGATTACGTGTGAACACGCTTCTAGGTCGTTTGCTGCAAGAGTAGAAAGTACAGCGTCTAGGTCATCGTTCTTAACCTGAAGTACTGCGCCTAGCTCTTCGTTAAATAGTGCTGCTAGAGTATCTTCGCCAAGGTCAGCAATGTCAGCTTTCACACCACAGTGACCCGCGAATGCCATCTCAGCAAGAGTAACGAATAGACCGCCATCACCTTTATCGTGGTAAGCCACTACTTGGTCATTCGCTACTAGAGTTTGAACTCCTTCGTAGAAACCTTTTAGCTGTGCTGCGTTATCTACGTCTGCTGGCTTATCACCAAGCTGCTTGTAAACCTGTGCCAGTGCAGTCGCACCTAGACGGTTTTGACCGTTACCTAGGTCGATTAGAACAAGGCTAGTGTTGCCTTTATCTGTGCGAAGCTGAGGTGTGATTGTCTTACGCACATCTTCAACACGAGCAAACGCAGTGATGATCAGAGACAGCGGAGACGTTACTTCTTTCTGCTCGCCATTCTCTTCCCACTTAGTCTTCATCGACATTGAGTCTTTACCCACAGGGATAGTCAGACCAAGTGCTGGACATAGCTCTTCACCCACAGCTTTCACCGCTTCGTAAAGACCAGCATCTTCACCTGGGTGGCCTGCTGGAGACATCCAGTTTGCAGACAGTTTAATGTGTTTGATATCACCGATGTTTGTCGCTGCAATGTTTGTGATTGCTTCACCAACCGCTAGACGAGCAGAAGCACCAAAGTCTAGTAGCGCAACTGGCGTACGCTCACCCATCGACATCGCTTCACCGTGGTAAGTGTCGTAGCTTGCTGCTGTTACTGCGCAGTTTGCTACTGGAACCTGCCATGGACCAACCATTTGGTCACGAGCAACTAGACCCGTTACTGTGCGGTCACCGATAGTGATAAGGAATGTTTTCTCTGCAACCGTTGGTAGACGTAGAACGCGGTCCGCTGCTTCGTTTAGCTCGATACCGTCACGGTTAACTGCAGGGTTGTTTGCTTTTAGCGTTTTCGCATCACGATGCATCTTAGGCGTCTTACCAAGAAGCACATCCATTGGCATGTCGATTGGCGTGTTCTCGAAGTGTGAATCTTCAAGTTTAAGCTCACGCTCTTCTGTTGCGATACCTACTACGGCGTATGGTGCACGTTCACGCTTACATATTGCGTCGAATACTTCCATGTTCTCTGGCGCAACTGCCATAACGTAACGCTCTTGAGATTCGTTACACCAGATCTCAAGTGGGCTCATGCCTGGTTCATCATTTGGTACATCGCGCAGTTGGAAGATACCACCACGCTCGCCATCGTCCACAAGCTCAGGAAGTGCGTTAGAGATACCGCCCGCGCCTACATCGTGGATGAACGCGATTGGGTTAGCATCACCAAGTTGCCAACAACGGTCGATCACTTCCTGACAGCGACGTTCCATTTCTGGGTTTTCACGCTGTACTGAAGCGAAGTCTAGGTCTTCTGCTGATTGACCAGATGCCATTGAAGAAGCAGCACCACCGCCAAGACCGATGTTCATTGCAGGACCACCAAGTACGATTAGGCTCGCACCTACTGGGATCTCTTTCTTCTGAACGTGCTCGTCACGAATGTTACCCATACCACCAGCAATCATGATTGGCTTGTGGTAACCACGAACCTCTTCACCTGCGTGAGAGTTAACTTTCTCTTCGTAAGTACGGAAGTAACCAAGTAGGTTTGGACGACCAAATTCGTTGTTAAACGCCGCGCCACCAAGTGGGCCTTCTAGCATGATATCTAGAGCGTTAACAATGCGACCCGGTTTACCGAAATCTGTTTCCCATGGCTGTTCAAAACCAGGAATACGTAGGTTAGATGTTGTGAAACCAACTAGACCTGCTTTTGGCTTACCACCAATACCAGTTGCGCCTTCATCACGGATTTCACCACCAGAACCAGTCGAAGCTCCCGGCCAAGGAGAGATAGCTGTTGGGTGGTTGTGCGTTTCCACCTTCATTAGGATGTGCGCTTTCTCTTGGCTGTAGCCGTACTGGCGAGTTTCTGGGTTCGGGAAGAAACGACCAACATCGGAACCTACCATTACCGCTGCGTTATCTTTGTATGCAGACAGTACGTTTTCAGGCGTAGTTTCGAATGTGTTCTTGATCATCTTGAACAGAGACTTCTCTTGCTTAACGCCGTCGATAGTCCAGTCTGCGTTGAAGATCTTGTGACGACAGTGCTCTGAGTTCGCTTGTGCAAACATCATTAGTTCGATGTCAGTCGGGTTGCGTTCTAGCTTATTTACGAACGCATCGTAAAGGTATTCAATTTCATCATCTGCAAGTGCAAGACCTAGGGTAACGTTTGCGTTTTCAAGCGCAGCACGGCCGCCTTTTAATAGATCAACATCTGCTACAGGAGCAGGTTCTGCCGCTTGGAATAACGCGTTTGCCGCATCAAAATCAGTAAATGTCACTTCCATCATTCGGTCATGGATGAGTGCTTTTACATCAGCAATTTGAGCATCGTTAAGAGGCGTCGATGTCTCTACGTAATATGCAGTGCCGCGCTCAAGACGTTTTACTTTGTCTAGACCACAGTTGATGGCGATATCAGTAGATTTAGAAGACCAAGGCGAAATAGTGCCCGGACGAGGCGTAACAAGAAGTAGAAGACCTTCTGGCTCATGCTCTTCGATCGTTGGACCGTAAGTCAGCAATTTTTCCAGTTTTTCCAACTCTTGAGCATCAAGGTCAGACTTTAGATCCGCAAAGTGCATGAACTCAGCGTAAATGCCAGTGACAGGCAGATCTTGTTCACGACAAAGTTCCAGTAGTTTATTAACACGAAACTCAGAAAGAGCTGGGGAGCCACGCAAAATTCTCATGTGCTTAGGTCTCTTATTGCAAGTGATTAAGGTGATATTGGAATAAATTCAGTGGGTTATACTGTTTTCTTCGAAGCTATTCCCGAAGGTTTTTCAAACCTATGCCGATGCCACCTCTTCGTTGCGAGCGCATTATATAGCAATTGTTTTTGTGATGTAACACCAAAAGCAACCGTTTGCGTCATTTTTTTCGTCAAATTTGAATTCCGACTAAAATGTCGATAAATCACACAATGTCGCACTCTATCTGTCTGATTCACTTTGCCCCACCAGCTCGCTTTGATATAAAGGCAACTAGAAAATTATCGAGACGTACCGAATTAATGCAAATAAGTCAGTTCAACCGACTCAAGCGCAGCGCCCTACTTTTCGCCTCTGTGCTTTTACTCTCTGCGTGTCAGATTGAGTCGGAACCCAAAAGTGAATTCGAGCAAATCCAAGAGCGTGGTGTCCTACGTGTTGGCACGCTAAACAACCAACTCTCCTACTACATTGGTCCTGATGGTCCTGCTGGCTTGGATTACGAACTGGCGCGCAAATTTGCAGAGCAACTCGGCGTGAAGTTGGAAATCAGACCTGCTTTCCGCCAAGCAGAGTTATTCCCTGCTCTGAAAAAAGGCGATATTGATATTATCGCGACCGGTTTAAACCAAACCTCTCAAGCGGTGCAACGCTTCCGCCCTGGGCCTGCTTACTACTATGTGAGCCAGCAAGTGGTGTACAAAAAAGGCCAGCTTCGCCCTCGCGATGTAGACCAGCTCATCAAGTATCAAGAATCAAAAGATGAGAAAGCCGAAAACGAAGACAGCAATGCAGGAGCAGAGACGCTGCAAATTGTTGAGCAGTCACAATTTGTTCCGACATTAACCGCGCTACAGAAAGAACACCCAGAGCTACAATTCGAAATTATTGGCGATGCCGATACTCGCGACCTCTTAAAACACGTATCAACAGGTGAGTTGCGTTTTACAGTAACTGACTCGGTGGAACTGCCTTTAGCTCAGCGCCTATACCCAGATCTCGCTTTAGCATTTGAGCTAACCGAAGACCAACCCGTTTCTTGGTTCACTCGTCGTTCTGAAGATGAAAGCTTGTATGCCATGTTGATCGAATTCTTTGGCAACATTAAGCAGTCCGGTGAACTCGCAACGCTCGAAGAGAAATACATCGGCCATATTGAAGCTTTCGACTACGTAGACACGCGTGCTTTTATTCGCGCCTTGGATAACACCTTGCCGAAATGGTCACCACTGTTCCAAAAATACAGTGAAGAGTTCGACTGGCGCTTGATTGCGGCATTGGCTTATCAGGAATCTCACTGGAAACCAAAAGCGAAGTCACCAACAGGCGTTCGTGGCATGATGATGTTGACGCTGCCAACCGCTAAGAGTGTTGGGGTAACGGATCGCCTAGATCCAGAGCAGTCTGTGCGTGGTGGTGTGGAATACCTTCGCCGTATCGTGGCTCGTGTACCGGACTCAATCAATGAGCATGAGAAGATTTGGTTTGCTTTAGCGTCTTACAACGTAGGCTACGGACACATGATGGATGCACGACGCCTGACTAAAGCGCAAGGTGGCGATCCAAATGCGTGGGCAGATGTAAAAGAGCGCCTACCGCTATTACGCCAGAAACGCTTCTATAGCCAAACTCGTTATGGCTATGCTCGTGGTGATGAAGCGCGTAACTACGTTGAAAACATTCGTCGTTACTACCAATCGATCATTGGCCATGTAAGCCAAAAGCCTGCTATCGACGAGGATACAGAAGATCTTCAGGTCATCCCGCCACTCGATCCTAATCTATTAGTTTCTGGTGCTGTGGAGACCTTGGCTGAACAGGTTTCAGGGGCAGTTGAAGTAACACCACCACCTGAAGAAAATGCGCCCCAACAAGCAGAGCAAACACCAGAGCCAAAAGCAGAATAAAACCTTCCAAAATAGCGAGCCCTCAGCTCGCTATTTTTTTGTTGAGTCAACAGATAAAGTTATCTAGAATCCAGTCTTTCGGGCTTATCTAGCTTGTGATGCTCATTGGTGCCATACCAATATTAGGCTTGCATAGCAGAGAAGTTCTTTTAGTCACCTCTCCTCGAACTGATGCCACCTTCATCCGTAGGCGTGCCTCATCAGAATGTCATCGATTGATAGCATGTCAGACGCTTTGCTATGCGAGTGTCGGAGAGTGTGTTCGTTGTCTGCAAGAGGTTCTGATTATGAGAAAGCGCAGAGTGCAGTCAAAACGTTTGAATAAGACAGTGGCTGCTAACCGCCGTAAGCGTAAGCTTACGAGTATGAAAAAGAAAGTCAGTGCACGTAACCGTGTTTTCGTTCACCTAGTGAATCACTGAGAATTTGAAGCAAACATCTACTCTTGGGTAGGTGTTTGCTAAAAATACTTCTAGCCGAAAAAACTCATTCTCCTTTCAACTTACTTATCTTTATTTTCCTGCTCGTTTTCCAACGCCTTTTGCGCTTGTTTCTTCGCTTTAATTTCTTTGCGGCGACGTTTAAAGAACGCTTGCAACTGAGAGCGGCATTCTTCTTCTAGTAGCCCATTTTCAACTGTTGCGTAATGGTACGCTGCTTGGCTTTCAAACAAGTTTAATACCGTTCCTGCAGCGCCTGCTTTTAAGTCAGGAGCACCGTAAACGACGCGTTTCACTCGGCTGTGTAACAATGCCCCAGTACACATTGGGCAGGGCTCCAGCGTGACATACAAAGTGGTATCAAGCAGTCGATAGTTTCCTAGAGCTTCGCCCGCTTTACGCAAAGTTTGGATCTCCGCATGCGCCGTCGCATCATGAGCGCAAATAGAACGGTTCCAACCTTCCGCAATGATCTCTCCGTCTTTCACTAAAACAGCACCAACCGGCACTTCCCCTTCTGCTTCTGCTTGCTCTGCAAGCTCCATCGCACGGCGCATAAATAGTTCGTCTTGAGGGGAAAACTGAGAATCTGACAAAAGGAGGCTCCGATATTTGGGATAGATCGTAATTGAAAGTGGATTTTAACCTTCAAAGAGGGGAAGTGGAAGCGGATGCGGGATGCGGGATGCGGGATGCGGGATGCGGGATGCGGGATGCGGGATGCGG
>NZ_JATABF010000074.1:0-9566 GCF_036533715.1 Vibrio sp. M260121
TTTATAAGTCAGTTCGCCTCTTTCAACTTGGTCAACAACATCCAATTTAAAAGCGAGGGAATAATCGCATTGAGTTCGTCTAGTTATTGATTTCATAACACTCTCCAATTTTCTGGTTGGGAAGTGTCAACCTTATTTAGGATGGGTCAAATAAATACAAAAAAGCGAAGGAATAACCTTCGCTTTTCTTTACCTCATTACCGAGGCGATTTATTCAGTCAGTGACTCTTCTAAAGCTCGCAAACACAAAGCAACATTTTCAGGTCGAGCACCATAGCCCATCAGTCCAATTCGCCATGCTTTACCAGCAAGTGCACCAAGACCTGCACCAATCTCTAGGTTGTAGGTTTCAAGTAAGTGATTGCGCACTTTTGCTTCATCAATTCCTTCAGGGACATAAATCGCATTCAATTGCGGTAGTCGATACTCTTCTTCTACCACAAATTCAAAACCTAGTTTTTGTAAACCGGCTTTAAGCTTCTCATGCATTAACTGGTGACGTGCCCATGCATTTTCTAAACCTTCATTCTCAAGAATAAGTAGAGCTTCATGCAGTGCATACAAACTGTTCACTGGTGCTGTGTGGTGATAGCTGCGTTTACCTTGTCCACTCCAATAACCCAACACTAGACTTTGATCCAAGAACCAGCTTTGAACTGGTGTCGTTCTTGATTGAATCTTCTCAATAGCTGCCGGAGAAAGCGTCACAGGCGATAAACCTGGAACACACGAGAGACATTTTTGGCTACCGGAATACACCGCATCTAACTGCCACTCGTCAACTTTAAGGGGCACACCACCAAGCGAGGTCACAGCATCGACAATTGATAACAGACCGTATTGCTTCGCGAGTAGACCCAGTGCTTGTGCATCACTTACCGCGCCTGTCGATGTTTCTGCATGAACAAAAGCAAGAATCTTCGCATCAGGGTGCTGCTTTAATGCTTCTTCAACTTTATCGACCGATACAGGGGTTCCCCATTCATCATCGACGACAACCGCTTCACCACCAGCACGAACCACGTTTTCACGCATACGCTCACCGAAGACACCATTACGGCAGACGATGACCTTGTCGCCCTTTTCTATCAGGTTAACGAAGCACGTTTCCATACCCGCACTGCCCGGCGCAGAGACGGCAATAGTAAATTCATTTTCCGTTTGGAAAGCGTATTTAAGCAGCTGTTTTAGCTCGTCCATCATGGCAATGAAAAGTGGGTCTAGGTGACCAACTGTTGGTCGGCTAAGCGCTTGTAAAACCTGAGGGGAAATATCAGATGGACCAGGTCCCATCAAAATACGGTGTGGGGGAATAAAGCTTTGGATCGGCATGTCGGCTCCTTGATTGCAGTCATTCATCCTGAGCGTTATAAAAGTTCTATTCAAAAGGTTGGCTCAGGTATTGAAGTTTTCACCCTAATAGATTTTTCCTCCATCGGCAATTAGCCCTAAGTATAGAGGTCAAACCACTGTCACAAATTCGTTAATAAAAACTTTCATTCTGGTTGAGATATTGGTTGACAATGTGACAGCAAAACCGTTCAATGTTTAAGCTTTATGCAGAAGAGGAGCACTGCCCAGGCAGGTGATTTGTGGAGCCGCAATTCCAATACCAATCACTCAGGGGGAGTAGTGCCGAGGTAAGTCAAAGTTGCAGGATTTGACTTGTCGGTTGACTTGGGTTGAATCCCATCAACTGTCATCAGCGCCGTATGATGAAGAGCTTCTGAGGGTAAATTTTCAAATTACATTCTAACTACCTCTCTATTTGCTCTGTTCCTTTCCTCACCAAACATTGGATGTATTAGGCAACCTATTAATTGTTGTTATTTTTTCAGGAAGTCGTGGGAGAACGCAGTGAGCGCATTTAACGTAGCAAAATTCGGTGGAACCAGTGTTGCCAACTTTGAGGCAATGAGTCGTTGCTCCACTATCATAGAAAACAACCCAAATACTCGCCTTGTGGTTAGCAGCGCTTGCTCAGGTGTCACTAACCTATTGGTTGAACTGGCAAATGGTGTTCAAGACCAAGAACATCGTGCGGAAGTACTTCAGAAACTAGCAGGCATCCACGAATCGATTCTGTCGCAGCTAGAAAACGCAACCGAAGCAGCAGCTGAGGTTTATTCGATTCTTGATACCGTCACGAGCTTGGCAGAGGCTGCTTCAATCCAAGCAAGCACCAAACTGACAGACCATTTAGTCGCTTGTGGTGAATTAATGTCGACTCATATCCTTGCACAACTAATGCGTGAGCGTGGTGTGAACGCAGTTCGTTTTGATATTCGCGACGTGCTAAAAACCGATGGTAATTTTGGTCGAGCTGAACCTAATGTCGAGACAATTTCGCAGCTAGCACAAGAAAAGTTAGTACCACTTTGCCAAGAATACGTGGTTATCACCCAAGGTTTTATTGGCTCAGATGAAGAAGGTAATACCACCACGCTTGGTCGTGGCGGCAGTGACTACAGTGCAGCACTCATTGCAGAAGGTGTGAAAGCAGCAGGTCTAGAGATTTGGACCGACGTACCGGGCATCTATACCACAGACCCACGTATCGCCTCAAAAGCAGCGCCAATCCCAGAGATCAGCTTTAGCGAAGCATCAGAGATGGCAAACTTCGGCGCAAAAATTCTACATCCTTCAACGCTAGTTCCGGCACTTCGTCACGACATCCCTGTATTCGTAGGCTCGTCTAAAGAACCGGAAAAAGGTGGTACATGGATCCGCCACCAAGTAGAGAGCTCACCTTTATTCCGAGCACTTGCTCTGCGCTGCAACCAAACCATGGTGACATTACGCAGTGCTAACATGTTCCACGCATACGGCTTCTTAGCCAAAGTATTTGAGATCCTAGCGAAGCACAAAATCTCTGTAGATCTGATCACCACATCTGAAATCAGTGTGTCACTCACTCTTGATCAAACAGACACGTCTGGCGGCGCTCCTCAATTGCCACAAGCCGCGCGTGAAGAGCTTGAAGAGCTATGTAAGGTAGAAGTGGAACACGACCTATGTCTCGTCGCTCTGATTGGTAACAATATGAGTGAAAGCAAAGGCTACGCGAAGCAAGTATTTGGCACGCTAGAAGACTTCAACCTACGTATGATCTGTTACGGAGCAAGCCCGCATAACCTGTGCTTCCTTGTTCACGAATCCGTATCTCGACAAGCAATCCAAAAATTACACACCGAGTTGTTTGAGCAATAAAGTACTTTCAATCACTAATAAACAAGGGCTGCAAATTGCAGCCCTTTTAGTTTCAAGACGGTTTGGTTAACCGTTAATGTTGGGACCTAACCATTTTTCCGCTTCGATCCTATCCCAGCCTTTACGATCAGCATAGCTTTGCAACTGATCCTCTTGGATCTGAGCGATCGCAAAGTAACGAGAGTCAGGATGCGAGAAGTACCAACCCGATACAGATGCACCTGGGTACATCGCATAGCTCGATGTCAGTGACATGCCAATGTTTTCTTCAACATTCATCAGCTCCCAAAGCGGTCCTTTTTCAGTATGCTCTGGACATGCTGGATAGCCCGGAGCAGGTCGAATACCTTGGTATTTCTCACGAATCAGTTCTTCATTCGACAGAGCTTCATCCGCAGCGTAACCCCAAATCTCTTTACGCACACGCTCATGTAGATACTCAGCAAATGCTTCCGCCAGACGGTCCGCTACCGCTTGAATCATGATGGCATTGTAATCATCACCCTGCGCTTTGTATTCGTCGGCAAGTTCACGCTCACCGATACCACCAGTTACTGCAAAAGCACCAACCCAATCGAGCTTACCAGACTCTTTCGGTGCAACATAATCAGACAGACAGTAGTTGAAGCCTTTTGGTTTCTCCGTTTGCTGACGCAAGTTATGCAGCACTTTCGCCACTTCTGTACGCGATTCGTCGGTGTAGACTTCGATATCATCACCCACGCTTGCAGCAGGGAACAGACCACACATACCTCGCGCTTTGAGTAAGCCTTCACGCTCAACACGATCCAATAACTCATTAGCGTCTTTGTACAGGCGCAGCGCCTCTTCACCCACTTCTTCATGGTCAAAGATTGTTGGGTATTTACCGACTAATGACCAAGTCATAAAGAAAGGTGTCCAGTCGATGTACTTACGCAAAGTAGACACTTCAAAGTCATCAAAGATATGGATACCCGACTTCACCGGAACAGGAGGCGTATACTTATCCCAATCAATCGCGACTTTGTTCGCTCTCGCTTCTTCTAAAGTAACAGGCTTGGTGCGCGGCTTCTTGCGGTTATGCTGATCACGTACTCGTTCATAGTCCACGTCCAGCTTCTCAACAAAGCCAGGACGAAGTTCGTCTGAAAGTAATGATGTACATACACCAACCGCACGAGAAGCGTTATTGACGTAAACCACTGGATGTTTGTAGTTCTGCTCAATCTTAACCGCCGTATGCGCTTTGGATGTTGTTGCACCACCAATCAGAAGTGGAAGATCGAAGTCAAGACGCTCCATTTCTTTGGCTACATGCACCATTTCATCGAGGGACGGAGTAATCAAACCAGAAAGACCAATGATGTCAACGTTTTCTTCTTTGGCTACCTTGAGAATCTTCTCACATGGCACCATTACGCCAAGATCGATGATCTCGTAGTTGTTACATTGCAGAACCACGCCAACAATGTTTTTACCGATATCGTGAACGTCACCTTTTACCGTAGCCAATAAAATCTTACCGTTGGAAGAGCCCGCTTGCTTCTCTTTATTAATGAAAGGCTCTAAGTGCGCTACTGCCTGCTTCATAACACGCGCAGATTTCACTACCTGAGGAAGGAACATCTTACCTTCACCAAATAGATCACCCACCACGTTCATGCCATCCATCAATGGACCTTCGATTACTTCCAGTGGTTTGGATGCATTAAGGCGAGCTTCTTCGGTATCTTCGACAATGAACTCAGTAATGCCTTTAACCAATGCATGTTCTAAGCGCTTTTCTACCGCCCAAGTACGCCACTCTAATGCAGAAGCATCTTCTTCTTTGCCAACGCCTTTACCTGCGTATTCTGCTGCAATATCAAGTAGCCTCTCGGTCGAATCATCACGACGGTTAAGAACTACATCTTCTACCGCTTCACGCAGTTTATCTGGAACGTTATCGTAAATCTCTAACTGACCCGCGTTCACGATACCCATGTCCATACCATTTTTAAAACAGTGGTATAGAAACACCGCATGAATCGCTTCACGAACATAATTATTACCGCGGAATGAGAAAGAAACGTTAGACACACCACCAGAGATCATCGCGTGAGGCAAGTCGCGCTTAATGTCGGCAACCGCTTCGATGAAATCCACGGCATAATTGTTGTGCTCTTCGATACCCGTCGCAACCGCGAAGATGTTCGGGTCAAAGATGATATCTTCTGGTGGGAAGCCGACTTCATCAACCAAGATACGATAAGCGTTAGTACAGATTTCTAACTTACGCTCACGTGTTTCTGCCTGACCAACTTCGTCAAACGCCATAACGATAACTGCAGCACCATAGCGACGAATCAGTTTTGCTTGCTCAACAAACTTCTCTTTACCTTCTTTCAAAGAGATGGAGTTTACGATGCCCTTGCCCTGAATACACTTCAGCCCCGCCTCGATAACCTCCCATTTAGAAGAGTCGACCATGATAGGCACTTTGGAGATCTCAGGCTCAGATGCGCATAGGTTTAGGAAGCGAACCATACAGGCTTCTGCATCCAACATGCCTTCATCCATGTTGATGTCGATGATCTGAGCGCCGTTCTCAACTTGTTGTCGGGCGACCTCTAGTGCTTCATCATAGAGTTCTTCTTTGATCAGACGTTTAAAGCGAGCAGAACCGGTTACGTTAGTACGCTCACCTACGTTGATAAACAGCGTCTCTTTTTCAATCGTAAGAGGCTCGAGACCGGATAAACGACACGCAACCGTAAGCTCAGGCAAATCACGAGGTTTCACACCTTCAACGGCCATTGCCATATGGCGAATATGCTCTGGCGTGGTGCCACAACAACCACCAATTAGGTTGAGGAAACCGCTCTCCGCCCACTCTTTAACGTGTTCCGCCATATCTTCTGGCGAAAGGTCATACTCACCAAAAGCATTCGGTAGACCCGCGTTTGGATGAGTAGAAACAAAAGATTCAGAAATACGAGAAAGCTCTTCTACGTACGGGCGCAGTTCGTCAGGACCAAGCGCACAGTTCAAACCAAATGAAATAGGGTTAACATGACGAAGAGAGTTATAGAAGGCTTCCGTTGTTTGACCAGAAAGCGTACGTCCAGAAGCATCGGTAATGGTACCGGAGATCATAACTGGCAACTCGATGCCTAGTTCTTCGAAGACGCTATCAACTGCGAAGGCACAAGCTTTCGCGTTAAGTGTATCGAAGATAGTCTCGATCAGAATAAGATCAGAACCACCTTTGATCAGCGCTCGAGTTGATTCTGAATAAGCTTCAACAAGCTCATCGAAGCTGACGTTACGATAGCCCGGATCGTTTACATCAGGGGAGATAGAACAAGTACGGTTTGTTGGACCAAGCACACCCGCGACATAACGTGGGCGCTCTGGCGTTTTTGCCGTCCACTCATCAGCGGCTTCACGCGCAAGCTTTGCAGCGGCAAAGTTGATTTCCTCACTCAGGCTTTCCATCTCATAGTCAGCCATCGCAATCGTCGTCGCGTTAAAGGTGTTGGTTTCAAGAATATCAGCGCCTGCTTCTAAGTAAGCGCTGTGAATTTCCTTAATCAATTGAGGCTGAGTGAGCACCAACAAATCGTTGTTGCCTTTTAGATCACAATGCCAATCCGCAAAGCGCTCTCCTCGATAGTCTTGCTCTTCAAGTTTATATCCCTGAATCATGGTGCCCATACCACCATCGATCAGCAAGATACGTTGCTTTAATTGAGCTTCAATCTGTTGTCTTACATTACTTCCCACAGTACAGCCTCATTCCTTTAGTTATCTCTCCATCCTATCACACAAATTAAAGGAGTCTAGACGTCTAAAATGCGAATTACTGATTATTTTGTCTCCGTCGAGTTACAAAATAATCTCGAAAAAATGTTTGCTATTTAGTCAACATCGTCCGAGAATTCCATTCATAAAATGTTACAAATAGAGAGCTCTATGTCGGTCTATCATACTTTATGTTTTCTATCTGCAGCCGCAATGGTTATTGCCTTTGTAAACAGTAAGATAGGAAAGATGCAAACCACCATCGCAATCACTGCCGGTTCGATGATTCTTTCACTCCTCATTCTAATCGCAGGTCAAAATGATTGGTTTCATCTCACCGAGATAGCGACCGAAACGGTTACCAGCATTAACTTCGAGGATTTTCTTCTTAAAGGTATCCTCGGATTCCTACTTTTTGCCGGTGGTTTGGGTATCAAACTCCCTAACCTCAAAGATCAAAAATGGGAAATCACTGTACTCGCTTTAGGTGCAACACTCTTCTCAACCTTCTTTATCGGTTTTGTACTTTACGGCTTCTGCCAAGTTATCGGCATTCAATTTGACCTCGTCTACTGTCTGCTCTTCGGTGCGCTTATCTCCCCAACCGACCCGATTGCAGTACTCGCCATTGTTAAAAAGCTTAATGCACCAAAACGAATCTCTACACAGATTGAAGGTGAGTCTCTGTTTAACGACGGCTTTGGTCTGGTAATTTTCGTAACACTATTCACCATCGCCTTCGGTACTGAAGCTCCTACCGTTGGCAGTGTGACACTTCTATTTGTTCAAGAAGCGATTGGCGGCATCGTTTATGGCTTCGTACTAGGTCTTATTTTCCACTATTTAATCAGCGCCACTGATGACCACTCAATGGAGCTATTGCTTACTATTGGTGTGCCAACCGCTGGTTACGCATTTGCTGAATACCTTCATGTTTCGGGTCCGCTTGCAATGGTAGTATCGGGCATCATGATTGGTAACTGGACACGCTTTATTGGCTTCTCTAAAGAGAGTGAAGATCATCTAGACCACTTTTGGGAGCTAGTTGATGAATTCCTAAATGGCGTCTTGTTCCTACTGATCGGTATGTCGATGCTACTGTTCGAATTCCACAAAGAAGACTGGATTATGATGGCTATTTCAGTACCACTGGTGCTCACTGCTCGCTATCTCAGTGTATTCATCTCTTATATTGGCTTTAAGCGCTACAGAAAGTACAACCCATGGTCAGTGAAGATCCTTACTTGGGGTGGTCTGCGTGGTGGTCTTGCATTAGCAATGGCACTATCAATCCCTTCCGGCATCTTGGTTATCCCAGAGAAACTGATTGATGTAAAAGAGATCATCATGGTCATGACTTACTCTGTGGTAGTGTTCTCAATCCTTATTCAAGGCTCAACTATTACACCAATGATTGAGAAGGCAAAACAAGCAGAGAAAGAAATGGAAGCAGAAGGATCAGTTAAACCACAAGAAGCAAAAGCTTCTCAAGAATAAGTACTTTTATAATTATCAAAACTAGGCAGCCATTTGGCTGCCTTTTTTGTGCCTAAAGTCCAGAGTGTCTGCAAAAAACAACCTACCTTTAGTAACTACACGCAGCGCTTCTTAATCCATACTCATGTACATAGACCCATGTAACATTAAGAGCAGAGTCGCTAGTAACTTACCAAATTGAAAAGAAGAACTGCTCTTTCTCCATACAATAAAAACAACTCGAAGACTGAGCTGTGAATAAATTACGGAAGTAGGAGTCTTCAAGCTAAAGCCAACTCTACAGAAATAAGTGAAGACGACTAGGCGAGAGCTATAGAGTTCATCTACTCAAACATAAAAATCTTTACTAGATAAAGATAAGACGTTCTCAATGAGCAGATAAGTTTGAACCGATTACATGCCAGCTAAGCTTTATCAGAAAATTAACAAGCCCATAGATACAAAACATCGTCTCTTAGTATTTTCCTGAGTAAGAGAAATTGAATCGGGAACGCCTGAAGAAACGATTGACTAAGAGAAAACTCTTTGGAGATCTACTCCCTAAAAGGGAACTCATTCTGCTCTAGAAACGATGAAAACAGTTCGAAGACTGGGGTTCTAAATAAGAGGCGGAGCGGCTGGGCTTACACTCAATTGGACTCGTACACGAGCGGGACTCATTGGTCATAGACCAATCGCAAATACGAAAAGACCTCAGCAGAAATGCTGAGGTCTGTAATAAGTGGCGAGTCGGCGGGGACGCCTAGTTCGGGCTTGCGTTCAAGCGGGACTCATTCCCTGAAAGGGAATATTTTTGAGCTTTAAAACGACAAAACCCAGTCCGAAGACTGGGTTTCTAAATAAGTGGCGGAGCGGACGGGACTCGAACCCGCGACCCCCGGCGTGACAGGCCGGTATTCTAACCAACTGAACTACCGCTCCGCACTGGTTAGACATTTAAGTCTAAATTTAAAGCCTGGCGATGTCCTACTCTCACATGGGGAAGCCCCACACTACCATCGGCGCTAATTCGTTTCACTTCTGAGTTCGGAATGGAAATCAGGTGGGTCCAAATCGCTATGGTCGCCAAGCAAATTCTTTAATTCGGAAAGCTG